>NZ_JAGXJK010000034.1:0-16490 GCF_019091605.1 Micrococcus sp. GbtcB5 | reverse complement strand
CACCACGCCGGAGGACGGGCGTTCCTGCACGACAGCCTGCGGCTGCTCACCGACGCGCACCGCGCCTACGCCCGATCCGGTGATGCCGACCGCAGGTTGGCGAACCAGGCGTTCTACACCCGGCTCGACATCACCGACGACGAGCAGTTACGCCCCAGGCTGGCCGAGCCGTTCGCGACCATCATCCGCGAGAGCGGCAGCACCGCCGACGGTGACGACTCGGGTGCGGAGCATGAGCACGAGGGCAGAAACGACTTACGGGAACACACCACATCTTTCGATGTCGCGTGTTCCCGTAAGACACTTTGGGTGGAGGCAAGGGGACTCGAACCCCTAACCCCCTGCTTGCAAAGCAGGTGCGCTACCAATTGCGCCATGCCCCCGTGAGGACCGGTTAGTCCTCCGGTGCCGGCTCGACGCCGTCGGCGTCCTCCGGCAGGTCGTCCGTGGCCGTGGCCCAGACGTCCTTCCCCGCACTGTTCTCCCGCCAGAGACGCGCCCCGTAGGCGGCTGCCGCGGCGCCGACCACGAGGGCCACGCGTGCCAGTCGACCCATGGGAAGACCTCCGGAGACGAACGGAGCCCCAGCGGACCGGGGCTCTGTGTGGTGGGAGTGGGCGTACCAAGACTTGAACTTGGGACCTCTTCGTTATCAGCGAAGCGCTCTAACCGCCTGAGCTATACGCCCTCACCGTCGCTCACGGCTGACGCCGTTCACAACAGGAGATGACTGTACAGGAGCGCCGACGCCCCGCGCAAATCCGCGCGGGGCGTCGTCGAGGGTCTGCTCAGTCGTCCGTCAACGTGACGCCGAGGCCGCCCACGAGGCTCGCGCAGAGGTTGTAGAGCAGCGCGGCCACGGTGGCCAGGGCGGTCAGCAGGATGACGTTGACCACGGCCAGCACGGTGGCCAGCGAGGTCACGGTGCTCAGCGGGGCCAGGGACGCCACGGTGTAGCGCCCGGCCTCGGAGCCGAGCACGGTGCCGATCACGTCGTTGACCCTGTCGAAGATCCCGAGGACGTCGGACAGCGAGTACAGCGCCACCGCCGCCACCACCGTGAGGATGCCCAGCGCCACCGAGAGCAGGAACGCCAGCTTCAGCACGGACCACGGGTCCACCCGGGTCAGGACCAGGCGGGCGCGGCGCACCTTGGCCTTCGGGACGGCGCGGACCAGGTCCTCCTGCGAGGAGCCGCTGGCCTTGCGCACCGGGCGGCCGGACCGCGGCTCGGCGGCCTTCCCGGTGCTCCGCCCCTGGCCGGGACGCGACGACGCGGACGTGCTCACTGCTCTCCTCCGTCTGCACCCTCACCGGCGTCCTGCGTCAGGGCGTCCTCCGGTGCGGCTACGGGGTCGGTCGGGTCGATGTCTGCGTCCAAGGGTACATCCGGCCCCGCCTCGGCCTCGGCGTCCGCCTTCGCCTCCATCTCCTGCTCATTGTTCAGGGTGACGGCGACGATCCGGTCCCGCTTGTCCGGCTTGGCGAAGATCACGCCCATCGTGTCGCGGCCCTTGGCCGGCACGCCGGCGACGGAGGAGCGCACCACCTTGCCCGAGGCCATCACCACGAGGACCTCCTGGTCCTCGCGCACCACGAGACCGCCGGCGAGCTCGCCGCGGTCGTCCACGAGCTTGGCGACCTTGATGCCGAGGCCGCCGCGGTTCTGCAGGCGGTACTCGTCCACGTGGGTGCGCTTGGCGAAGCCGCCGTCCGTGACGGTGAAGACGTAGCCGTCCTCCTCCACCACGTCCATCGTCAGCAGGGAGTCGTCGTCGCGGAACTTCATGCCCGTCACGCCCGAGGTCGCGCGGCCCATGGGACGCAGCGCCTCGTCCGTGGCGGTGAACCGCAGGGACTGGCCCTTGTGCGAGATCAGGATGAGGTCGTCGTCGGGCGAGACCACGCGGGCCGAGACCAGCTCGTCCCCCTCGCGCAGCTTGATGGCGATCAGGCCGGCGGTGCGGTTCGTGTCGTAGTCCAGCAGCGGCGTCTTCTTCACGAGGCCGCCGCGCGTGGCGAGCACGAGGTACGGGGCCCGGCCGTAGTCCACGAGCGGCTGGATCTGGGCGATCCGCTCGTCCGGCTGGAACGCGAGCAGGTTGGCCACGTGCTGGCCCTTCGCGTCGCGGCCGGCCTCGAGCAGCTCGTACGTCTTGATCCGGTACACGCGGCCGAAGTTCGTGAAGAACAGCAGCCAGTGGTGCGTGGACACGGTGAGGAAGTGCTCGACGACGTCGTCGCCGCGCAGCGTCGCCCCGCGCACGCCCTTGCCACCGCGCGCCTGGGACCGGTACTGGTCGATCCGGGTGCGCTTGACGTAGCCGCCGCGGGTGATGGAGACGACCATCTCCTCCTCGGGGATCAGGTCCTCGATGGACATGTCGCCGTCGAAGCCGGCCATGATCTCGGTGCGGCGGTCGTCGCCGTGCTTGGCCACGATCTCGGCGAGCTCCTCGGAGATCACCTCGCGCTGACGCTGCGGGGACTCCAGGATCCGGTTGTACTCGGCGATCTTCGCCATGAGGTCGTCGTACTCGTCCTGGATCTTCTGGGACTCCAGGGCGGCGAGCTGGCGCAGCTGCATCTGCAGGATGGCCTGGGCCTGGACGTCGTCGATGTCCAGGAGCTCCTTGAGGGCCTCGCGGGCCACGTCCGCCGAGGCCGAGCGGCGGATGGTCGCGATGACCTCGTCCAGCATGTCCAGGGCCTTGAGCAGGCCGCGCAGGATGTGCGCGCGCTCCTCGGCCTTGCGCTTGCGGAACGCGGTGCGGCGCACGATCACGTCGATCTGGTGCTTCACCCAGTGGTGCACGAAGCCGTCCAGGGACAGGGTGCGCGGCACGCCGTCCACGAGCGCGAGCATGTTGGCCGAGAAGTTCGACTGCAGCTCGGTGTGCTTGTAGAGGTTGTTCAGCACCACCTTGGCGACGGCGTCTCGCTTGAGCACGATCACCAGGCGCTGGCCGGTGCGGCCGGAGGTCTCGTCGCGCATGTCCGCGATGCCGTTGATCTTGCCGTCCCGCACCATCTCCGCGATCTTCGCGGCGAGGTTGTCGGGGTTGGTCATGTAGGGCAGCTCGGTGACCACGAGGCACGTGCGGCCCTGGATCTCCTCCACGTTGACCACGGCGCGCATGGTGATGGGGCCGCGGCCGGTCCGGTAGACCTCCTCGATGCCCTTGCGGCCCAGGATCTGGGCGCCCGTGGGGAAGTCGGGGCCGTGCACGCGGGCCAGGAGCGCCTCGAGCAGCTCCTCGCGGGTGGCCTCGGGGTGCTCGAGGTACCACTGCACGCCCGCGGCCACCTCGCGCATGTTGTGCGGCGGGATGTTCGTGGCCATGCCGACGGCGATGCCCGAGGAGCCGTTGACCAGCAGGTTCGGGTACCGGGCGGGCAGGACGACGGGCTCCTGCTGCTTGCCGTCGTAGTTGTCCTGCATGTCGACGGTGTCCTCGTCGATGTCCCGGACCATCTCCATGGCCAGCGGGGCCATCTTGGTCTCGGTGTAGCGCTGGGCGGCCGCGCCGTCGTTGCCCGGGGAGCCGAAGTTGCCCTGGCCGAGCGCCAGCGGGTAGCGCTGGACCCAGTCCTGGATGAGGCGCACGAGGGCGTCGTAGATCGCGGTGTCGCCGTGCGGGTGGTAGTTGCCCATCACGTCGCCCACCACGCGGGCGGACTTGTTGAACGCGCGGTCCGGGCGGTAGCCGCCGTCGTACATCGCGTAGAGCACGCGACGGTGCACGGGCTTGAGGCCGTCGCGCACGTCCGGCAGCGCGCGGCCGACGATCACGGCCATCGCGTAGTCCAGGTACGAGCGCTTCATCTCCGACTCGAGGTCGACGGGCTCGACCTTGTCGGCGGCGCCCTCGGGAAGCACGTAGTGCTCGACCTCGATGTCCAGGCCGGTCTGCGGGGGCTGCGGGGTCGGGGCGCCCTCGACGGGCTCGTCCGGGGTCTGGGGGGTGGTCTCGTCGCTCACGCGGGTCCTCTCGTGCTCCCCTTGACGGCGGGGAGGGTGGTCGGCTCAGGCAGGTCTGCGGGTCCGGCTCAGACGTCCAGGAAGCGGATGTCCTTGGCGTTCTGCTGGATGAAGGTGCGGCGGGACTCCACGTCCTCGCCCATGAGCATGGAGAAGACGGCGTCCGCGGCGGCGGCGTCCTCCATGGTCACCTGCAGCAGGGTGCGGTGCTCCGGATCCATGGTGGTGTCCCAGAGCTCCTGGTAGTTCATCTCGCCCAGGCCCTTGTAGCGCTGCACGCCGTTGTCCTTGGGGTAGCGCCAGCCCTTGGCCAGGCCGGCCTCGACGGCGGCGTCGCGCTCCTCGTCCGAGAACACGTAGTCGTGCGGGGCATTGGACCACTTGATGCGGTACAGCGGCGGCTGCGCGAGGAACACGTGGCCGGCCTCGATGAGCGGGCGCATGTACCGGAACAGCACGGTCAGCAGCAGCGTGGTGATGTGCTGACCGTCCACGTCCGCGTCCGCCATGAGCACGATCTTGTGGTACCGCAGCTTGGAGATGTCGAACTCCTCGCCGATGTTGGTGCCGAACGCCGTGATCATAGACTGGATCTCGGCGTTGCCGAGGGCCTTGTCCAGGCGGGCGCGCTCCACGTTCAGGATCTTGCCGCGCAGCGGCAGGATGGCCTGCGTCTCCGGGTTGCGGCCCTGCTTGGCCGAGCCGCCGGCGGAGTCGCCCTCCACGATGTACACCTCGCAGCGCGCGGGGTCCTTCGAGGAGCAGTCGGCCAGCTTGCCGGGCATGCCGAAGGACTCCAGCGGGGACTTGCGGCGCGCGTTGTCCCGGGCCTTGCGGGCGGCCAGGCGGGCGTGCGAGGCCATGATGGCCTTGCGGATGATCTCCTTGGCCGGGCCCGGATTGCGCTCGAACCAGTCGCCGAGGTGGTCCGTGACCGCCTTGGACACGAACCCGCGGGCCTCGGAGTTGCCGAGCTTGGTCTTGGTCTGGCCCTCGAACTGCGGCTCGGAGAGCTTCACGGAGATCACGGCGGTCAGGCCCTCGCGGATGTCCTCGCCCGTGAGGTTGTCCTCCTTGGGTTTGAGGATCTCCTTCTCCCGCGCGTAGCGGTTGACCAGGGAGGTCAGCGCGGCGCGGAAGCCCTCCTCGTGGGTGCCGCCCTCGTGGGTGTTGATCGTGTTCGCGTAGGTGTGCACGGACTCCGAGTAGGCGGAGGTCCACTGCATGGCCACCTCGACGGCCATGGAGCGGCCGTCCGAGACGTCCTCGGCCTCGAACGCGATGACGTCGTCGTGGACGTACTCGACCTTCTTGGCGGAGTTGAGGTGCTGGACGTAGTCGAGCAGGCCGTTCTCGTACAGGTAGGTGACGGAGCGGCGCTGGGGTTCCTGCTCCGCGTCCTCCGCCAGGCCGTTCTCCGCGACGTCTTCACCGGCGGCGCCCTCGCCCGCGATCTCGTCGTCGACGACCTCGTTGGACTCCTGGACGCGCTCGTCCGTGAGGGTGATGCGCAGGCCCCTGTTGAGGAAGGCCATCTGCTGGAAGCGGGCGCGCAGGGTCTCGTAGTCGAACTCGATCGAGTCGAAGATCGCCGGGTCCGGGTAGAACGTCTGCACGGTGCCCGTGGCGTCCGTGGCCTCCCCCTTCACCAGCTCGCCCTGGGGCACGCCGCCGTCCGCGAAGGACAGGCGCCACACGTGCCCCTGACGGCGGACCTCGGTGTCCACGCGGCGGGAGAGCGCGTTGACCACGGAGATGCCCACGCCGTGCAGGCCGCCCGAGACGGCGTAGCCGCCACCGCCGAACTTGCCGCCGGCGTGCAGGATCGTCATGACGACCTCGACGGTCGGCCTCCCCTCGGTGGGGTGCAGGTCCACGGGGATGCCGCGGCCGTCGTCCGCCACGCGCACGCCGCCGTCGGCCTGCAGCGTGACGTCGATGCCGGTGGCGTAGCCGGCCAGCGCCTCGTCCACGGAGTTGTCCACGACCTCGTACACGAGGTGATGCAGGCCCCGCGGCCCGGTGGAGCCGATGTACATGCCGGGGCGCTTGCGGACGGCCTCGAGGCCCTCGAGCACGGTGATGGCGCTGGCGCCGTACTCACCGGGCACCTTCCGGTCCTTCACCGGGGCCTCGGGCTGCCCGACGGCGTCCGGCACGGCCTCCGGGTTCGGCGCGGCCGACGCGGCGGTCGGCTCCTCCGCGGGGTTCTCGGGCATGGCGTCAACCACGGGTGGCTCACTTCCTCGGACGTCGGCGGCAGGGTCGACCCGCGCGCAGGCGCGCGCCGCCGCCCGGACATAACCGGCACGCGACACGCTCCCGCAGATCCACGGGGGCGGGGGACGGACGAAGGCCGGCCCCTTTCACTGGTCCCAGTGTACCGCCTGGCACCCCGAGGGCCCGCATCGACGGGGGTCCGCCGCGGGAGAACACCCGCTCAGCGGCCAGGGACACGGCTCAGGACGTGCGCAGGAGACCGCCCATGCCTCCCGGGCCGTCACCGACCCTGTGAGCGCGCCAGAGCGGCGCCCATGGCCTCGCCGCGTCCGGGACGCCGTCGGGCGGCGCGGAGGCGGCCACGGACTCAGCCGTAGGTGTCGCGCGGCCCGCGGCCGCCGCGCACGGTGCGCGGCCCCTTGCGCCAGCTCGGGGCCTGCGGCCCCGCCACCTCGATGCGGGTCACGACGCCGGGCCCGAGCGCCTCGTCGAAGCGCTGCAGGAGCACGGGGCTCATCAGGCGCAGCTGCGTGGCCCACGCGGTGGAGCTCGTCCGGACCCGCACCACGGAGTCCTCGAAGCTCTCCGGGCGGCAGTGCAGCGCGATCTCCGGCCCCACCAGCTCGGCCCAGCGGGTGAGCACGGAGCCGACCGCCACGGGGGTGGACCAGCCGCGGTCGCGGATGAGCCGGCCGAACACGGTGGACACCGTGGCCGGGTCCCGGTCCGCACCCCCGAACGGGCGCCGACGGTCCTGCCGCTCCCGGCCGGCCGTCGTCGTGCCCGCCATGGCCCCGGCCAGGCCCGCGCCCGTCCCCCGCGCCCGCAGCGGCGCCTCGCCCCGCTCCCGGGCGGCCTCGCGGACCCGACGCAGCTGCACGAGCGCCAGGTCCGGCCGGTCCGGCTCGAACGGGGCGGGGGTCTCAGCCATCGGCGCCGCCCTTGCGCCGGGGCTCGCGGATGTCGCCCTCCACGGGGGCCGCGGCGGCCACGGCCTCGGAGCCCTCCGCGTCCTGGCGGATGAGCACGCGGTGGGCCGTGAGCTCCTCGGGGACGTCCTCGAGCGCGGCGGCCGTGACGATCACCTGCTCGGCCCGGTGCACGAGCGCGGCGAGGCGGCGGCGACGGGCGGCGTCGAGCTCCGCGAACACGTCGTCCAGGATCAGGACGGGGCGGGCGTCGGGGTCCGGGTCGTCCGCCACGAGCACGTCGTAGGCCGCCATGCGCAGGGCGAGCGCCAGCGACCACGTCTCCCCGTGGGAGGCGTAGCCGCGCGCGGGCGCCGGGCCCAGGAAGAGGGCGAGCTCGTCCCGGTGCGGGCCCACCAGGGTGAGCGCCCGCGCCCGCTCCTCCTCCCGCTGGGCCTCGAGCGTCCGGCGCATGTCCGCGGCCAGGTCCGCCACGGCCGGGACCTCCGCGTGGGTGCCGCGGGCCAGCGGGACGGTGGACTCGTAGGCGTAGGCCGCCGCCTTGGAGCCGTTGGTCAGTGCGGCGTACATCTCCTGGAGGGGGCGGGCCAGCAGGCGCAGCACGTGCAGGCGGCCGTGGAGCAGGCGGGCGCCGGCGGCGCAGAGGTGCTCGTCCCAGACGGCGAGGGTCGCGTCCTCCTCGGGGCCCCAGCGGCGAGAGCCGCGGCTCGACTTGAGCAGGGCGTTGCGCTGGCGCAGCACGCGTTCGTAGTCGGCGGCGGCCTCGCCGAGGGCCGGACGCAGCTGCACCATGAGCTGGTCGAGGAGACGACGGCGGCCGCCCGGCTCCCCCGTCACGAGGCTCAGGTCCTCCGGGGCGAAGACCACGGTGCGCAGGATCCCGAGGCCCTCCTTCGCCCGCACGGGGGCGCCGCGGTTGATGGCCACCCGGTTGGACCGGCCCGGCAGGATCTCCAGCTCGAGGGCGACGGCGCGCGATCCGCGGTGCACGCGCCCGGCGATCCGGGCCCGGTCCCGGCCGAAGCGCACGAGCTGCGCGTCCGAGCTGACCCGGTGCGACTGCTGGGCGCCGAGGTAGCCGATCGCCTCCACGAGGTTGGTCTTGCCCACCCCGTTGGCCCCGAGCAGCACCGTGGACCCCGGCGTCAGCTCCAGGTCGGCCCAGCGGTAGGACCGGAAGTCCGCGACGGTGAGGTGGGACAGGTACACGGGAGCGTCCAGCCCCCTGCGTCAGGCGATGCGCACCGGCATCACGAGGTAGCGGTAGTCGGAGACGACGCCGTCCTCCTGGTTCACGCCGGTGAGCAGGGCGGGCTTGGGCGCGGACGTGAACGCGAAGCGCACCTGCGGCTGGTCCACCACGGCCAGGCCCTCGGAGAGGTAGGACGGGTTGAACGCCACGGTGATGTCCTCGCCCTCGAGCGTGCACGGCACGGACTCGTTGGCGCTCGCGTCGTCGCCGGTGCCGGCGTCCAGGGTGACCTGGCCGTCCGTGAACACCATGCGCAGGGCGGTGTTGCGCTCGGCCACGAGGGCCACGCGGCGGGACGCCTCGACCAGGGCGGCGGTGTCCACCACGGCCTGGATGGGGCTGGACTCGGGGAAGAGCGAGCGGATCTTGGGGTACTCGCCGTCCACAAGCACGGAGGTGGTGCGGCGGCCGCCGGAGGCGAAGCCCACGAGGTCGGCGGTCTGGCCGAGCAGGATCTCCAGGTCGCCGCCGGAGCCGAGGGACTTGGCGACCTCGGTGAGCGTGCGCGCCTTGATGAGCAGCGACGTCGAGAGGGACGGGTCCGCCGGGGTCCAGCGAATCTCCTTCATGGCCAGCCGGTAGCGGTCCGTGGCCAGGAAGGTCATGGTGTCGCCCTCGATCTCCACCTTCACGGCGGTGAGGATCGGCAGGGTGTCGTCCTTGGAGGCGGCGACGGTGACCTGGGCGACGGCGTGGGCGAACGCGGCCCCGTCCACGGTGCCCGCGGGGGCCGGCAGCTCGGGCAGGGCCGGGTAGTCGCCCACGGGCATCGTGGCCAGGGCGAAGCGGGAGGAGCGGCAGGTGACGAGCACCTTGCCGCCGTCGAGCTCCACCGTGACCTGGGCCTGCGGCAGGGAGCGGACGATGTCGTTCAGCAGGCGGCCGGAGACGAGCACCTGGCCCGCGGTCTCGACGTCGGCCTCGATCTCCAGGCGCGCGGAGGTCTCGTAGTCGAAGCTCGCGATGGACACGACGCCGGCCTCGGCCGTGATCAGCAGGCCCGAGAGCACCGGCACCGGCGGGCGCGGGGACAGGGAGCGGGCGGCCCAGGAGACGGCGTCGGTGAGGATGTCGCGTTCGACGGTGAACTTCACGAGCTGCACTGCCTCTCTGGGGGTGATGACGGGGGTTGCGGGCCCGGGGGGAACGGCGACACGCGGGCCTCAGCATAGGCGGTCCGCGCGGCGGGTGTCAGGTCGCAGACGAATGACAGCGGTGTGATTCCACGGATCTCGGGCGCCCGGGCGCAGCCCGGGCCCTCGAGGCGCTCAGCTCGGTGCGGGACGGCGGAGTTGATGTTGCTTGGCGGGATCTCTCCAGAGGGATCAGAAGGAGTGGTAGCGGGTGTGGATCCTGTGGAGAACGCCGTTCTGCCGCGGCACCATGCGGATCCGGTTGGGGGAACCGTGTGGACGCCCGCTCGTTCGGGGTGTGCATCCGATGTGGACGGGCCTCGGAGGCCCTCCCCCCGCTCTGCACAGGCCCGACCGGGGTTGTCCAGACTCGTCCCCGGATCCACCCCCCAGTTGTCCACATTCCTGTCCACAGGGTGCGTCCACACCCGTCGAAACCCGCGACATCATGCGGTTTTCGGCTGTGGAGATCTGTGGATACGTGTGGACCATCGAATGACACCCGTGTGATTCACCAGCCTGGGCATCGTCGTCGTCCCCAGGGGTGTGGACGCGGCGTGAGCGGCCTGATTCCGCCATCCACAGGGGCGGAGGTTGTCCACAGCACCGGGGGTTCTCCACAGAGTTGTCCACACCGGTGGACAATGTGGAAGAAGGCTCGAGTCCCGGTCGAAGGTTCGAACCGGGACTCGAGGGTGGGACAGCGGGTGGCTCAGGCGCCGCGCTGCTTCCGCTTGATCTCGTTGGTGAGCTCGGTGACCTGGTTGTAGATCGTCCGCCGCTCGGCCATCAGCTCGCGGATCTTGCGGTCCGCGTGGATGACGGTGGTGTGGTCGCGGCCGCCCAGGACCTGACCGATCTTGGGCAGCGACATCTCGGTCAGCTCGCGCAGCAGGTACATGGCGATCTGCCGCGCCGTCACCAGCGTGCGGGTGCGGGACTTGCTGGTCAGCTCCTCGAGGGTGAGATTGAAGTACTCCCCCGTGGCGTGCAGGATCAGCTCCGGGGTGATCTCGTGCGCCGTCTCGTCCGTGATCAGGTCCTTGAGCACATGCTCGGCCAGCTCGATGTCCACGGTCTGCCGGTTGAGCGAGGCGAACGCGGTCACGCGGATCAGCGCGCCCTCGAGCTCGCGGATGTTCGTGGAGATGCGCGAGGCGATGTACTCCAGCGCCTCCGGCGGGGCCACGAGCCCCTCGGCCTCCGCCTTCTTCCGGAGGATCGCGATGCGCGTCTCGAGGTCCGGCGGCTGGATGTCCGTGATCAGCCCCCACTCGAAGCGGGAGCGCAGCCGGTCCTCGAACCCGGAGAGCTGCTTGGGCGGCAGGTCCGAGGTGATGACCACCTGCTTGTTGTTGTTGTAGAGCGTGTTGAAGGTGTGGAAGAACTCCTCGACCGTCGCCTCCTTGTCCGCCAGGAACTGGATGTCGTCGATCAGCAGGATGTCCACGTTGCGGTAGACCTGCTTGAACGAGGCGCCCTCGTCGTGGCGGATGGAGTTGATGAAGTCGTTGGTGAACTCCTCCGAGTTCACGTACCGCACCCGCAGGCCCGGGTAGAGGCGACGGGCGTAGTGCCCGATCGCGTGCAGCAGGTGCGTCTTGCCCAGGCCGGACTCGCCGTAGATGAACAGCGGGTTGTACGCCTTCGCCGGCGCCTCGGCCACCGCGTTCGCGGCGGCGTGCGCGAACCGGTTGGACGAGCCGATCACGAACGTCTCGAAGTGGTAGCGGTCGTTGAGGCGGCTGGTCTCCGCGGACGTCGACGGCGGCGCGGGGGTCGGCTTGCCGTTCCCGCTCGGGGCCGCGGTCGCAGCGGGCGCGACGTCGGCCGGCGGCTCGATGCGGAAGCCCGGCAGCTCCTCGGCGACGGCGCGGCGGGAGGTGGCGGCGGTCGCGGCCGGGGGCAGCTCGACGTCCGGCACCGCGGCGGCGGCCGGTCCGCCCGCGAGGGAGGAGCGGCGGGCCTCGGACGAGGGGGTCCGCGGCGGCTGCAGGTTCGCGTCGATCGAGATGGCCAGCAGGATCTCCTCGCGGAACTCCTTGGTCAGGGCGTCCGTGAGGGCGTCGGCCACCTGGGTGCCCTGGAGCGTCTCGCGGGTGGTCTCGTTCGGCACGGCCAGCAGGAGCGTGTTGCCGATGAGGCCCTGCGGCTGGGCCAGGTAGACGAAGCCCATGAGGCGGGCGCTGACCCGCGCGTCGTCCTCGAGGGAGCCCACGACGGAGCGCCACGAGCTGAGCACGGCCTGGTCTGCCACCACGGAGGCTTCCTTTCCTGGGGCAGACGTCCCCGAGGACGGGGGCGGCTGCGCGAGACGGACGACGGTGCTCGGAGTCTAACGGTTGTCCACAGGGTTGTGCACAGACGGTGGACAACCCCTATCATCCTGTGGACGACCGTCCCGGGCGCCCACGGGCGTCCGGGATCCGCGCGCACCCGTTTGACCCCTGCGTACCCCGGCCACTAGAGTTGTCTGGTCCCCCGGGTGTCGGTTGATCGTGCCCGCCGGGGATTTCATGTCAGAGCCTCACCGGTCCTTCCCCCTGGTCCACCTGCTCAGGTCGACGGTCGAAGGCACACAACACGTCGTGGAGAGATCACAGTGACCAAGCGCACGTTCCAGCCCAACAACCGCCGTCGTGCCCGCAAGCACGGCTTCCGTGCCCGCATGCGCACCCGCGCCGGCCGCGCCATCCTGTCCGCTCGCCGCGGCAAGAACCGCGCCGAGCTGTCCGCCTGAGGACCTCGGTCCAGGGACGGCGCGCCCCGTGCTGCCCCGTGACCGTCGCGTCCGCACGCCCGCGGAGTTCCGTCACCTCGGTCGCACCGGCACCCGCGCGGGTCGGCGCACCGTCGTGGTGAGCGTCGCCACGGACCCCGATCAGACCCGGTCCACGTCGCCGAGCGCCCCTCGGCCGCGGGCCGGGTTCGTCGTGTCCAAGGCCGTGGGGAACGCGGTGACCCGCAACCGGGTGAAGCGGCGGCTGCGCGCCGTCGTCGCGGATCAGATGCGCCTGCCCCCGCTGCGCGACCTGCCGGTTCTGGTGCAGGTCCGCGCGCTGCCGGCCGCCGCCGAGGCGGACTACGCGCTGCTGCGCCGCGAGACCGTCGGCGCGCTCGGCAAGGCCCTGAAGCCGCATCTGCCCGCCGCCTCGGAGCCCGCGTAGATGACCGTCACGCCCTCGCCCTTCGTCGTGCTCGAGCCCTCCCGTGAGTGGGGGCCGCTGCGCGCGCTGCCGTCCGCCCTGCTGGCCGGCCTGCTCACGGTCTATCGGGCCGTGGTCTCCCCGCTGTACGGACCCGTGTGCCGGTTCTTCCCCAGCTGCTCCGCCTACGGGCTGGAGGCCGTGCACGTGCACGGCGCGGTCAAGGGGTCGTGGCTCGCCGCGCGGCGCATCGGCCGGTGCCATCCCTGGAACGACGGCGGCGTGGACCCGGTCCCGCCCGGGCACCGACGCTGGCCGCCGGGCCGGCAGCCGCGCATCCTCACCCTGAACCACCCTCCCATCCCACCTGATCTCCCGCAGGAGGATTGACCCCCATGTTCGAAGCCATCCTCTCCCCGTTCCGCTGGCTGATGTCCTGGCTGCTCGGGGCGTTCCACAGCATCCTGGAGTTTGCGGGCCTGCCCGCGGACTCCGGCTGGACGTGGGCCCTGTCCATCCTCCTGCTGGTGGTGCTCATCCGCACCCTGCTGATCCCGCTGTTCGTCAAGCAGATCAAGGCGCAGCGCGCCATGCAGGCCATCCAGCCCGAGCTGCAGAAGCTGCAGGCCAAGTACAAGGGCAAGAAGGACCAGCTCTCCCGCCAGGCCATGGCCATGGAGCAGCAGGCGCTCATGAAGGAGCACAAGGCGAACCCGTTCGCCGCCTGCCTGCCGCTGCTGATCCAGATGCCGTTCTTCTTCGCGCTCTACCAGGTGCTGATCGGCGCCCGCGGCGCGGCGGAGCGCGGCGAGGCCATGGACGCCCTGTCCGCGGACCAGATCCGCTCCTTCGAGGGCTCCACGATCTTCGGCGCCCGCATGTCGGACACCTTCATGAACTCGCTCGGCGCGCCGGGCAGCGGGCCCGTGATCGTCACGGCGATCGTGCTGATCCTGCTCATGTCGGGCTCGATGTTCTTCATGCAGAAGATGCTCATGACGAAGAACATGACGCAGCAGGCCCTCTCCGGGCCCATGATGCAGACGCAGCAGATCATGCTCTACGCCATGCCCCTGATCTTCGGCATCGGCGGCATCAACTTCCCGATCGGCGTGCTCCTGTACTGGACCTACTCCAACTTCTGGGCCGTCGGCCAGCAGTGGTGGATCATCCGCAACAACCCGACCCCGGGCTCCCTCGCCGAGAAGGAGCTCAACGAGCGCCGCGCCGCCAAGGGCCTGCCCCCCGTGGGCCAGAAGGTGTCGAACGCCGAGGCCACGCCCTCGTCCGCGCACACCCAGGCGGGCCGCGGCGGTGCCGTGCTGAACGGTGAGGTCGTCCGCCAGTCGGGTCAGCGCGTCCAGCCCCAGCGCAAGAACCGCAGGAGGAAGTGAGCATGTCCGCCGAGAACGTGACCCCGGCCCCCGAGGCCGAGGACGCCGTCGTCGAGACCCCCGTGGGCCAGGGCTCTCGCGTCGCGGAGCAGGACGGTGCCGCCGTCTCGGAGGCGGTGCGCCGCCTCGAGGAGGAGGGCGACGTCGCCGCGGACTACGTCGAGGAGCTGCTCGACATCGCGGACCTGGACGGGGACATCGACATCGAGGTCCGCGACGGGCGCACGTACGTGTCCGTCGTCTCCGAGGACCACGATGAGCGCCTGGACGGCCTCGTCGGCCCCGACGGCCGCACCCTGGAGGCCCTGCAGGAGCTCGTCCGGCTGGCCGTGCTCGCCGCCACGGGGCACCGCTCCCGGCTGATCCTGGACGTCTGCGGGCACCGGGAGCGCCGCAACGTCGCCCTGCGCACCGCCGCCCAGGCGGCCGTCGAGCGCGTCCGCGCCGGCGAGGGTCCCGTGCACCTCGAGCCCATGGGCGCGTACGAGCGCAAGATCGTCCACGACGTCGTCGCGGACGCCGGCCTGACCTCCGAGTCGGAGGGCGAGGGCGCCCGCCGGCACGTGGTCATCTCCGCCGATGACTGAGCGGGGCTCGGCCTACGAGCGGCGCCCCGGGCTGGATCCGCAGGACCGGGGCGACCGCCCCGCGCCCGTGGGGCAGCCGGCGCCGCCGCTGACCGACGCGCTGCGGCCGGCCGCCGTCGAGCTGTTCGGCGAGGCCCTCCCCCGGGCCGAGGCATACGTGGCCCACCTGGCGGACACCGGCATCGAGTGGGGCCTGATCGGCCCGCGCGAGGCACCCCGTCTCTGGGAGCGCCACGTCCTGAACTGCGCCGTGGTCGAGGAGCTCCTCCCGCAGGGCGCGCTCGTGGCCGACGTCGGCTCCGGCGCGGGCCTGCCCGGCCTGTGCCTCGCGCTCGCGCGCCCCGACTGCCAGTTCCTGCTCATCGAGCCGCTCGAGCGGCGCGTGGAGTGGCTGGACAGGGTGGTCGCCGACCTCGGCCTGGAGAACGTGGACGTGATCCGCGGCCGTGCCGAGCAGGTCTCCGGGAACCTCGACGTCGACGTCGTGACCGCCCGCGCCGTGTCCGCGCTGAAGACCCTCGTGCCGCTGGCCATGCCGATGCTGCAGGGCGCCGGGGAGCTGCTGGCCATCAAGGGCCGCTCCGCGGCCGACGAGATCGCCGCCGCCCGCAAGGTCCTGCGCAAGTATGGTGGTGCCGAGCCCGAGATCCTCACGGTGGGCGAGGGCCTGCTGCCCGAGACCACCACCGTCGTGCGCGTCAGCGCGCGTCCCCGCTGACCCCTCCCCCACCGGGACGGGACGGGCCGGGCGGCAGCAGATCCGCACACCCGCGACCCAGGAGGTAGAGCCGCATGGCGCAGGAGCAGGAGAGCCGGGGTGGGGCCTGGAGGGCCCTGCGCCAGAAGTGGACCGGCCGGACCGCCGAGAAGGGCGGCGCCGACGCCGAGGAGCCCGCGCGGCTCCAGCGTCGCCGTCTGACGCGCCCCGACCGCACCCGCGTGTTCACGACGTCCAACCAGAAGGGCGGCGTCGGCAAGACGACGACGACGGTCAACCTGGCCGCGGCCCTCGCCCGCGCGGGCATGCGGGTGATGGTGGTGGACATCGACCCGCAGGGCAATGCGTCCACCGCGCTGAACATCCCCCACACCGGAGACGTGGCCTCCGTGTACGACGTGCTCCTGGGCGAGATGGAGATCCAGGACGTGGTGCAGGACGCCCCGGACGTAGATGGCCTTCAGGTGGTGCCCGCGACCATCGACCTGGCCGGTGCCGAGATCGAGCTGGTCTCCCTGGTGGCCCGCGAACAGCGACTGTCGCGGGCTCTCGAGGCGTACACCGCCTGGCGCGAGGAGGTCGGGCAGGAGCGGCTGGACTACGTGTTCATCGACTGCCCGCCGTCCCTGGGCCTGCTGACGGTCAACGCGTTCGTGGCGGCCGAGGAGGTGCTCATCCCGATCCAGGCCGAGTACTACGCCCTCGAGGGCCTCTCGCAGCTGCTCAAGAACGTGCAGATGATCCAGAAACACCTGAACCCGCGCCTCCAGGTGAGCACCATCCTGCTGACGATGTTCGACGCGCGGACCAACCTCGCCGTGCAGGTGGCGGAGGAGGTCCGGACGCACTTCCCGGAGCAGCTGCTGAACACCGCGATCCCCCGCAACGTCCGCATCTCCGAGGCCCCCAGCTATCAGCAGACGGTGCTGACCTACGACCCGACCTCGGCCGGCGCCGTGGCGTACCGGGAGGCGGCCGCGGAGATCGCCGGCCGCGGTGCGCCGACGGCCCTGAAGGGCTGACGCCCAGGCGGCCGCTGCGGTGGTCGCCGGGTGGCGCTGCTGACGACGACGAAGCCCGCCGGAGGGAGCGACCCCCCGGCGGGCTTCGTCGTGAGTGAGCGTGGCCC
>NZ_JAGXJK010000339.1:0-246 GCF_019091605.1 Micrococcus sp. GbtcB5 | reverse complement strand
AAATGGCCGTGAATTCGTTGTAGCCGAAAAGTTAATAGGTAACACAATTCACTCTTTTATCGGACAATCTGATTCCATTTTATTCTGCCTTGGAAAAGGACTAGCAGAAATTCATTCGTTTCAAGCAGAGTTTATCGGAAACCCATCAAGTACTTTCCAAGTTCCACTAGAAAAATTTAAGTCTCACATATTAAAAGTCAGTAAAGAACTTGTAAATAGGATTTATTCCGATAATGCGAGCATCCG
>NZ_JAGXJK010000338.1:0-246 GCF_019091605.1 Micrococcus sp. GbtcB5 | reverse complement strand
AGGACTGAGGCGGCCCGCGCGGTAAAGCGTGGGCGGCATGGAGCGCCCTGAGAACCCTGCGACCCGCGGCCGCGACCTCACGGAGGACCTGCGGCTGGCCCACACGCTGGCGGACAACGTGGACTCGATCACGATGTCCCGGTTCAAGGCCCAGGACCTCGAGGACAGCACCAAGCCGGATCTCCCCCCTGTCACGGATGCGGACCGCGCCGCCGAGGAGTCCATCCGCTCCACCCTGTCCCGTGC
>NZ_JAGXJK010000337.1:0-246 GCF_019091605.1 Micrococcus sp. GbtcB5 | reverse complement strand
GCCGGAGCCGGACAGGGGATTGAGCGAGGCCGACCCCCCGGCGTGGCAGCCGCGGCGGTCATCCCCGTGTGAGCTGGCCATCAGGGCCCCCGCAGGCGTCGTGGCTGCAGCAGCGGGTGCCCCGTCGGCTTCGACGCAGACGCCTGTAGGGGCCGCAATGTCATCGAACGTCAGGATGCGCCCCTGGAGCAGTCGCGCGGTCGGGGGGCCAGGTACGTCGTGGGCACGATCATCTACCGGCCCGCC
>NZ_JAGXJK010000336.1:0-246 GCF_019091605.1 Micrococcus sp. GbtcB5 | reverse complement strand
TCCGCCACGGCGCGGGCGGCGTTCCTGGCCGGGTCCCTGGCGGCGGGCGCCACCGAGACCGGCACCGTGACCACCTATGGCGGCATGGAGACCCCCACCGTCACCATCTTCATGGACGGCTTCGCCCGCGGCGTGGAGCACTACAACGAGGACAAGGACAAGGACGACAAGGTCCTGGGCTGGGACAAGGACGCGAAGACCGGTTCCTTCACGGGCGACTTCCAGAATGTGGCCAACGGCAAGACG
>NZ_JAGXJK010000335.1:0-246 GCF_019091605.1 Micrococcus sp. GbtcB5 | reverse complement strand
GGGCGGTGCGCAGCATCTGCGCCATCGCCTCGGGGACGGCGAACCGGCCGTACACGGACCCGTGCCGGTAGGCGCTGTTGCCGCCCGGCCCGGCCGTGGGGCCGCCGCGCGCGTGCTCGAGCGTGCCGAGGAACGGCAGCCGGCCGATCCGGGCGATCCCCTCGGCGAACGACCCCACCAGCTGCGGGCGCGTGCGGGGGGGCATCGCGACGGCGGCGCTCGGCCGCGTCCGCCACCCCCAGCCGG
>NZ_JAGXJK010000334.1:0-246 GCF_019091605.1 Micrococcus sp. GbtcB5 | reverse complement strand
GGGCACCTGCAGGGCGACACCACCGTCGTGGAGCCGGAGACGGCCGCCGCGCCCACCACGGACCCGACGCGTCTGGATGACGCCCCCGGCACCGAGTACCGCGCCGACGACGCCGACGACCCGCGCCCGCGCCGCGACGACCTGGCCTGAGGCCCACCCACCCCTGCACACGCGGCCCCGCCTGGCGGGTCCGCTCGAATGTGACGGAAGCACCTGAGCAATGGCGAAGAGAACACCCACCGGCTC
>NZ_JAGXJK010000333.1:0-246 GCF_019091605.1 Micrococcus sp. GbtcB5 | reverse complement strand
GGACCGTGTCGTCCCAGTCGGCGGCCTCCGCCAGGACGGGCCCGAACCACGTGCCCAGCACGTCGGGGGGCACGGCCAGAGAGGTGACGCTGCGCCCGGCCGCCGTGCGGCCCAGCCCGGCCCACGCCTCCTGTTCGTGCACCCGCATGTGCCGGGCCACGCGCACCAGGCCGACGCCGGCCTCGGTGGGCTCGCAGGGTGTGCCGCGCCGGTGCTGCACCTGGCCCACCTCCCGCTCCAGGGTGC
>NZ_JAGXJK010000332.1:0-247 GCF_019091605.1 Micrococcus sp. GbtcB5 | reverse complement strand
ATGAAGATGATCTAATTGTTATGCAGGAAGAAGCGAATCGTTATAGTCGTAATGGACAAATGGAAGAAGCAATTGCTACATTAGAAATTGTTACAAAAGATTACCCGGAATTTTGGTCGGGTCATAATAATTTAGCCATTGCACATTTTCAATCTGGTAATGTAGATAACGCTCTGAAGTTAACGGAAATGATTTTAGAGAAAAATCCTGATAATATACATGCGCTTTGTAATACGCTTATTTTCCT
>NZ_JAGXJK010000331.1:0-247 GCF_019091605.1 Micrococcus sp. GbtcB5 | reverse complement strand
CGCTCAACCTCATCATCAAGGGCGGCGCGTCCGGTGCCGGCGGGGCGCTCGCGGACTCGCTGCTCAAGATCGAGGTCGGCGAGGACGAGGGGCAGCTGCGCGTCATCCACCGCGGCGTCGGCGCCATCACGCAGAATGACGTGGACCTGGCGACCGTGGACAACGCCATCATCATCGGCTTCCACGTGCGCCCCGCCGAGCGGGTCGCCGACCTGGCCCACCGCGGGGGCGTGGGCATGCGCTTCTA
>NZ_JAGXJK010000330.1:0-247 GCF_019091605.1 Micrococcus sp. GbtcB5 | reverse complement strand
GGGCCGACTCACCCGGACCCCGGCGGCAACATGGGCTTGCGGGTTGCCGACGTGCAGGTGGCGGTGGACCATCCTGAGACGGCCGGTGGGAGACAGGGGTGCATTAGCGTGAGTCATGAGTGGGGAGCGAGTCAACTTGTCTGTGTAAGCGGGGTGGTCACAGGTAGGGGTCGATCCGGTCGGGGTAGGCCGCGGCGAGCTGGGCGAGTGCCTGCTTCCCGCTCGTGACGGCCTGACCTTCGACGAG
>NZ_JAGXJK010000033.1:0-18009 GCF_019091605.1 Micrococcus sp. GbtcB5 | reverse complement strand
CTCACCCGGAACTCGGCTGCCACGTGTGCCTGCGGGATCCCGTCGTGCAGGTGGCGGTGGACCATCCTGAGACGGCCAGTGGGGGTCAGGGGTGCGTTAGCGTGAGTCATGAGTGGGTCTTTTCGGGCAGGTGGGTGGTGTAGGAACTTCCATCCTGCGGGAGAGGCCCACTCGTCTCATCTCAGCCCGTACCCCGTGGCAAGAACCTCATGACCCACAACACCTAGAACCGCCGCCACGGGACGACGTGGACACACCCAGACCCCCGCGGGAGCCTGCCCAAGCGCAGGCCCGCGGGGGTCTTTCCATGCCCAGACAAGGCCGGGGAGGCACCTGCCACGCCTGCGGCGTCGCCCGGGAGGCCAATCCTGGGCATGAAGAAGCCCCCGGGAGTCTCTCTCGAGGCTCCCGGGGGCTTCCGGGTTGGAACGTACAAACCGTTCCTTGGCCGTCTTACAAACGACCCTCGGTGCGCGAGGGGGGACTTGAACCCCCACGTCCTTGCGAACACTGGCACCTGAAGCCAGCGCGTCTACCAATTCCGCCACTCGCGCGAGCGGCTTCCTGTTCTCGGCTCCGGACATCCGGCGACCGTCACAGGCAGCGAGGAATACTCTAACCCCCGCTCGCCCGGGCGCGCAAATCGGCCCCGACGCCCGCCCCCGCGTCCCCGCCACCCCCGCGGCTCGCCCCCTCCGGCACCTCTCCCACCCGCGTTCCACCCGGCAGGATCCCGCTGTTCTCGGCGGTCTCCCAGCCCGGCCCGTAGTATCGGGACGGACAACTGTGGAAAGGGGCCCCGTCGTGGGACTTCTGGACAACCTCGAACGCGGCCTCGAGCGGGTCGTGCGCTCGGCCTTCTCGGCCGGCGGTCCGCGGGCGGTCAAGCCGGTGGAGATCGCCTCGGCCCTGCGACAGGCGATGGACGACGAGTCGATCGCGCTGTCCGAGGGCCACACGGTCGCGCCCAACAGCTACGTGGTCCACTTCTCCCCCGCCGACTTCGAGCGCGCCCGCTCGTGGGGGTCCACCCTCGCCAGCGAGCTGTGCGATGAGGTCATCCGCCACGCCGACTCCCAGGGCTATGCACTGCCCGGCACGGTCCGGGTCGCCTTCCACCCGGACGCGGACGTGCGCGGCGGGGACCTGCGCGTGGTCACCCGCCTGGACGACGGCTCGCTCACCGCCCCGGCCCCCCACGACGACGGCGCCTCGCCCGCCACCGCCCACGGCCCGGGAGCCACCGCCCCGGCGCCGGACCGACTGGTCGAGGACCCGCCGGCGGCCGCGCCCCGCGAGCCCTCCCCCGCCCCGCGCGTCGGGCCCCGTCCGGCGCCCCGCCGGGCCGCCGCCCCGGCCGCGCCCGCCGCCCCCTCCCACGCCGACCAGCCGACCGTCGTGATGGGCCGCCCCGTGACCGAGCCCGCCGGCCCGGCACTCGAGCTGGACGGCCGCATGCTCCCCCTGGACGGGGACGACCTGATCCTCGGCCGCTCGGCCGAGCGTGCCGACCTCGTGATCCCGGACTCCTCGGTGTCCCGCGAGCACCTGCGCCTGCTCACCGTCGGCTCCACGGTCACGCTCCTGGACCTGGGCAGCCGCAACGGCGTGCTCGTCAACGGCCGCCGCGTGGACGGCTCCGTCACCCTGCGCGACGGGGACGTGGTGACCGTCGGCCAGACCGAGCTGCTGTTCTTCGGCGGGACGGGGGGCCGCGCATGAGCGAGCTCGCCGTCGCCGTGCTCCGCATGGGCCTGCTGCTGGCCCTGTGGGTGCTGATCATCTCCATCGTCATGGCGCAGGGCCGCGACCTCGTGGTCGGCCGGCGGAACAAGACGCGCCTCCAGCAGGCCCAGCGCGACGCCGGCCTGGTCACCGCGGTGCCCGCGGCCGGGGCCGCCGGGGCGGGCTCGTCCGCGGTCGACCGCCCCGCGCCCGCGTCGACGCCGTCCCCCGCCGCGTCCGCGCCGACGACGCCGGCCCCGCGGCTGTCCCGGACTCTGCGGGTGGTCGAGGGCCCGAAGGCCGGGCAGACCATCGCCCTGGAGGGCCGTCCCCTGCTGATGGGCCGCGCCCAGGACGCCGACCTGGTGCTCGTGGACGACTACGCCTCCGGCCGCCACGCCCGGCTGTTCCCCCAGGGCACCCGCTGGTTCCTCGAGGACCTCGGCTCCACGAACGGCACCTACGTCAACGGCGCCCCCGTCACCCGCGCGGTGCCCGTGGGCCCCGGCACGGCCATCCGCATCGGCAAGACCGTCATGGAGCTCGAGGCCTGACCCATGACCCTCGTCCTCCGCTACGCCGCCCGCTCCGACGTCGGCCGCGTCCGTGCCAAGAACGACGACTCCGCCTACGTGGGCCGTCATCTGGTCGTGCTCGCGGACGGCATGGGCGGGCACGTGGGCGGCGACGTGGCAAGCGCGTCCACGGTGCTGGACCTGGCCCCGCTGGATGCGGTGGGCTACGAGGACCCGGCCACGGTGCTGCCGGACGAGATCCAGAACGCCAACCTGATCCTCAACGAGCTGGTGCACGCCAACCCCAAGCTCGCCGGCATGGGCACCACGTGCACCGCCGCCCTGCTCGCGGGGACCACGCTGCACATCGCGCACATCGGCGACTCCCGTGCCTACCGGCTCGCGAACGGCGAGTTCTCCCAGGTCACCACGGACCACACGTTCGTGCAGAAGCTCGTGGACGAGGGGCGTCTCGAGGCCGGGGAGGCCCCGTTCCATCCGAACAAGAACGTGCTCATGCGCGTGCTCGGCGACGTGGACGCCTCCCCCGAGCTGGACGTGTTCGAGGTGCCCGTCGCCCCCGGAGAGCGCTGGCTGTTCTGCTCGGACGGCCTCACGGACGTGGTCTCCCCCGAGAAGATCCACGAGGTGCTGCGGGACTCGGAGGCTCTCAACCAGGCCGTCGACACCCTCGTGGACCTGACCCTCAAGGGCGGCGCCCCGGACAACGTCACCGTGGTGGCGTTCGAGATCGCGGAGGGCACGGCGGAGGAGCTGGCCCCCGTCCCGGACGTCCACCTGTCCGAGCAGGCCCTCGCCGCGGCCCACCCGCCCGAGGTCGGCCCGGTCTCCGGCCTGCTGCTGCGCGAGGACCTGGACGCACGACCCCACCTGCTCGTCGGCGCGGCCTCCAACGCTGTGAGGACCGATCGCATCCCCGTGGTCACCCGCAGCTCCACGCGCCGCCGCGCCGCTGCCCTGCTCGGCGAGACGCCCGTGCCGGAGAACCGTCCCCGGCGCACCGCGGCCGTCCTCACGGACGGGCCGGATCCCGACGTCGCCGCGCGCCCGGACCCGTCCGCCCCGCCCGCCGCGCCGCGCGGCACCGCGGCCGCCGTCGGCTCCTCCTCCGCCGCCACACCGGCCGCCACCGCTGCCGACCAGCCGTCCGACGAGGCCGCCGAGGCGTCGGCCACGGCCCCCACCCCGGCCCCGGCGACCTCCGGGCCCGCCGGCGGCTCCGAGGCCAGGGCCGCGCGTCGGCGGCGTGGGAAGGACGACCGCCCGGTGCAGTACCGTCGCGGCTGGTTCATCCCCGTATTCACCACGCTGCTCGCCCTCACCCTCGCGGCCGTGGCCGTGTGGGGCTACCTGTGGACCCAGACGCAGTACTACGTGGGGGCCAACGACGGCCGGATCGCCGTGTTCAAGGGCGTCTCCCAGCGGCTGGGCCCGCTCGAGCTGTCCCACGTGGACCGCCAGACCGACCTCCCGGTGGACGCGCTGCCCGCGTACGCACGCGACCGCGTGAACGCCGGCATGGCCGCCCGGGACGTGGACCACGCGGAGCAGATCGTCGCCGAGCTGCGCGACTCGCTGCACCCGAACGCCCCCGCCCCCGCCGGTGAGCCCTCCGAGCGGGCCCGGCCGAGCGCGACGCCGTCGTCGTCCTCCGCCCGCCCCTCGGACGCGTCCGGCTCCGCCGCGCCGACGAGCCCGGCATCGTCCCCGAGCGCGACGGGAGGTGAGGCCCCGTGACCGAGGTGATCTCCCCCGCACGCCCGCGCCGGAACATCGAACTGGTCCTACTGCTGGCCGCCCTGGCCATCGCCCTGGGGGCGGACCTGCTGGGCATGATCGGCACGGACGCCCCGCTGGACTCCACCGCCTGGGTGCCGCTGGGCATCTTCGGCGCGGCCACCCTCGTGCTGCACGTGGTCCTGCGGCTGCGGGCCCCCTACGCGGACCCGTTCATGCTGCCGATCACCGCCCTGCTCAACGGGCTGGGCCTGGCCATGATCCACCGGCTGAGCCAGGACGCCGCGATGGCCAACCCCACCTCGCAGCTCGTGTGGTCCGTCCTGGCCGTCCTGGTGGCCTCCGCCCTGGTGTTCCTGGTGCGCGACCACCGGGTGCTGCGGCGCTGGCCGTACCTGTTCCTCGCCGCGTCCGGCGTGCTGCTGCTCCTGCCGCTCGTGCCCGGGCTGGGCCTGAGCATGTACGGGGCGCGGATCTGGATCGACGTCGGCTTCGGCACCTTCCAGCCCGGCGAGATCGCCAAGATCACGCTGGCCATCTTCTTCGCCGGCTACCTCTCCGCGAACCGCGACCTGATCCTGCTGGCCGGCCGCCGCGTGGGCCCGGTGACCTTCCCCCGAGCCCGGGACCTCGGCCCGTTGCTGGCCGGCTGGCTCCTGGCGCTCGGCGTGCTCGTGTTCCAGCGCGACCTGGGCTCGGCCCTGCTGTTCTTCGGCATGTTCATGGCGATGCTCTACATCGCCACGTCCCGCGCCTCCTGGATCCTCCTCGGCCTGGGCCTGATCGCCTTCGGCGCGGCGCTGGCGTTCCTGTTCATGCCGCACGTGACCGCCCGGTTCGAGATCTGGCTGAGGGCCTTCGACCCCGAGATCTACCATCGCGACTTCGGCGGCTCCTACCAGGTCGTCCAGGGCCTGTTCGCGATGGCCTCGGGCGGGCTGATGGGCACCGGCCTGGGCGCGGGCAACCCCACCCAGGTGCCGCTGTCCTTCTCGGACATGATCCTCACGGCCATCGGCGAGGAGCTCGGCTTCGTGGGCCTGGCCGCCGTGCTCGTCCTGTACTTCCTGCTCGTCACCCGCATGATGCGCGCCGCCCTCGGCGTGCGCGACGCGTTCGGCAAGGTGCTCGCCTCCGGCCTGGCCTTCACCATGGCGTGGCAGGTGTTCGTGGTGATGGGCGGTGTGACCCTCGTGCTGCCGCTCACCGGCCTCACGACGCCGTTCCTCGCCGCCGGCGGCTCGTCGCTGCTGGCCAACTGGATCATCGTGGGGCTCGTGCTGCGCATCTCGAACGCCGCCCGCCGTCCCGCGGTCGTGGACGGGATGGTCAACGCGTCCGGGCCCGGCGCCGGCCACCTCGACCCCGGCACGGCGCTCCCGGCGGCCGCTGTGCCCCCGGGAGGAGGTGAGGAGCGGTGAACGAGGCGATCCGACGCACGTGGACCGTCATGGCGGCCATGATCCTGGTGCTCGCGCTGGCTGCGTCCGTCATCCAGGTGCTGGCCGCGGACCAGCTCAAGACGCACGCCCTGAACTCGCGGCAGATGTTCCTGGAGTTCGGCGCCCCGCGCGGGCCGATCCTCGTGGACGGCGAGCCGATCGCCGAGTCCGTCCCCTCCGACGACGCGTACCACTACCAGCGCGTCTACCACGAGCCCGAGCTGTACGCCCCGCTCACGGGCTTCTATTCGCTCACCTACGGCACCGCCGGGCTGGAGGCGGCCATGAACGAGCAGCTCTCCGGCACCCCCACGTCCCAGTTCGTGGACCGCGCCATGGAGATCATCACGGGTGCCACGCCCGAGGGCGACCAGGTGGAGCTGACGATCGACCCCGAGCTGCAGCGTCTGGCGTACGACGCGCTCCCGGACGGCGTGCGCGCCTCCGCCGTGGTCACGGACCCGACGACGGGCGAGATCCTGGCCATGGTGTCGAAGCCGAGCTTCGACCCCAACGCGCTCTCCTCGCACAACCCGGCCGAGGCGCAGGCGGCGATGGCCGCGATCGATCAGATCCCCGGTGCCAGCGCGTACCGCAACCGCGCCTCGGAGCAGCTCGTGTCCCCCGGCTCCACGTTCAAGCTCATCGACGCGGTGGCCATGCTCGAGTCCGGTGACTACACCCCGGACGGGACGGTGGACATCCCCGCCGCGTGGACGCTGCCCGGCACGACCACGGAGCTGCCCAACTACGACGGCTCACCGTGCAACACCGTGGGGCGTCAGACCCTCACATGGGCGCTGGCACAGTCCTGCAACACCCCGTTCGCCATGGCCGCCGTCGAGCTGGGCCAGGACCGGATCCGGGAGGCCGCCGAGCGGTTCGGCTTCAACGACTCCTTCGAATACCCGCTGCCCGTGACCGCCTCCGTGTTCCCCTCCGACCTGGACGACGCCGCGCTGGCGCAGTCCTCGATCGGCCAGCGGGACGTGCAGGCCACCGCGCTGCAGATGGCCATGGTGGCCGCCGGCATCGCGAACGACGGCGTGGTCATGGAGCCGCAGCTGATCAAGGCGGTCCGCCGTTCGGACCTCACCACGGTGCAGGAGTTCAGCCCCCGTGAGCGCGGCCGGGCCACGACCCCCGAGGTGGCCGGGCAGGTCTCGGACATGATGGTCTCGGCGGTGGAGGACGGCATCCTGGGATCCGTGCAGTCGGACACGGTGCGGATCGCGGCGAAGTCGGGCACGGCCGAGGTCGGGGACACGGGCAACGTGCACTCCTGGATCACCGGCTTCGACGCGAGCGAGAACCCCCGGGCGGCCGTGACGATCGTGGTGGAGGACGAGCCGCCGGGGGTTGGACATCAGACAGTCGTCAGTGGCATGAAGGCAATCATGGAAGCGGTGGTCACGGAATGAGGCCGACATCGGGCATCACCCTCGGCGGCAGGTACCAGTTGACCGATCGCATCGCGATCGGCGGCATGGGCGAGGTGTGGAAGGCGCGGGACAAGGTCCTGGGCCGGATCACCGCCGTGAAGATCCTCAAGGAGGAGTACACGGGTGACCCCAACTTCCTGCGCCGCTTCCGGGCGGAGGCCCAGCACACCGCGCTGCTGAACCACCCCGGCGTCGCCAACGTCTACGACTACGGCGAGGAGAAGGGCTCCGCCTACCTCGTCATGGAGCTCGTGCCCGGCCAGCCGCTGTCCTCCATCCTCGAGAAGGAGAAGGTGCTCTCCCCCGAGCGGACCCTGGGGATCATCGCGCAGACGGCGGCCGCGCTCTCGGCGGCCCACGCCCAGGGGCTCGTGCATCGCGACGTCAAGCCCGGCAACCTCATGATCACGCCCACCGGCCGGGTGAAGGTGACGGACTTCGGCATCGCGCGCCTGGCGGACCAGGTCCCGCTCACGGCCACCGGCCAGGTGATGGGCACCGCCCAGTACCTCGCGCCCGAGCAGGCCACGGGGCAGCAGGCCACCGGCTCCTCCGACCTCTACTCGCTGGGCATCATCGGCTACGAGGCCCTCGCCGGGCATCGCCCGTTCACGGGCGAGTCCCAGATCGCGATCGCCCTCGCCCAGGTCAACGACACCCCGCCGCCCCTGCCGGACACCGTCCCGGCCCCGGTGCGCGCCCTGATCATGTGCATGCTCTCGAAGGACCCCAAGGAGCGGCCCTCGGACGCGACCGCGCTCTCGGAGGCCGCCGACGCGCTGCGTCGCAAGGACACCCGCGGCGCTGTGGAGGCCGTGCCCGGCCTGGCCGCCTTCCTCGAGGAGCAGGGCGTGGCCGACCCCTCGGGCGCCGAGACCGCCCCCCTGGACTACGACGGCATGCGCACCACCCATCCCCGCGCCGAGGGCACCCGGACGGACGGCTTCCCCGCCACCGCGGCGCTGCCGGTGACCGCGGCCCAGCCCCGCACCGACGACGCCGCCCGCGGCCCCGGCGCCGCCGGTGCGGCGGCCGGTGCGGCCGGCGCCGCCGCGAGCGCGAGCACGCGCGACCACGAGATCGCCGCCGTGCGCGACCAGCAGACCCGCCCGGGCGACGTCGTGGACCCGGGCCCGCCCGCCGGGGGCGGCTCCGCACCCGCCCGCCGGCGACGCGCCAACCGCTGGCCGCTGTGGGCGCTGCTCGGGCTCGTGGTGTTCGCCCTGCTGGGGGCCCTGCTGTGGCCGCTGCTCACGGGTGGCCGCGGCGTCGGCGGCTCGGCGCCGGCGACCTCGCAGGAGGAGTCGTCCGTGCACGTGGACCCGGAGGCGTACAAGGGTCGCCCCGTGAGCGAGGTGCGCACCGAGCTCGAGGGCCTCGGCCTGGCGGTGCGCGAGGAGGACCGCGACGCGCAGAGCCCGCAGGGCACCGTCGAGGAGATCAACCCCGTGGGGGCGCTGCGGCGCGGTGAGACCGTCACGCTGGCCGTCTCCACCGGGGAGGGCGTCATCCCGGAGGGCCTCGTGGGCCAGCCCGTGGAGAGCGCGATCCAGACGCTGCGCGACCGCGGCTTCACCGTGGACCGGGTGGACGACCCGTCCGCCGACGGCGCCGACGGCGAGGTGGTGCGCGTGGTGCCCGGCGAGGGCGAGCGACACCGCTACGACACGCACGTGCAGCTGATCGTGGCCACCGGCGGGTCCGACGCCGCGCCGACCCGCGAGGCGTCCCAGCCCGCCTCGGAGCCGGAGCCCAGCGCGTCGGAGGAGCCGAGCACCGGGCCGAGCCCGTCGGCCTCGGACGAGCCCAGCCCGTCCCCCACCGCCGAATCCCCGACGGCCACCGCCGGCCCGGAGCCCACGCGGGAGCCGTCCGAGGAGCCGACGACGCCCACGGGGGATCCGACGACGGAGTCCTCCGGGGAGTCCACGGCACCGACGGGCGAGCCCACCACCGACCCGTCCGCTGACGCGCGTGGTGCGGAGGCCTCGTCCGCCGACGCCACGCCCTCCGCTTGAGCGGCGGGCGGGACGGGCACGCGGACGTGTCTGTGGATGAGCAGAGAATCCTGAACGGGCGGTACCGGATCGGTGAGCTGATCGGGCGCGGCGGCATGGCGGACGTCTTCCGCGGCGAGGACCTGCGGCTGCACCGCCCGGTGGCGGTCAAGCTGATGCGCCGGGACCTGGCGCGCGATCCGCACTTCCAGGCACGCTTCCGCAAGGAGGCACGCTCGGCGGCCTCCCTGAACCACCCCTCGATCGTCTCCGTGTACGACACGGGCGAGGTCTCTCTCGAGGACGGCCTCCATCCGGTGGACTGCCCGTTCCTGGTGATGGAGCTCGTCTCCGGCCGGACGCTGCGGGAGATCCTGCACGCCGAGGGCGCCGTGGGCACGGACCGTGCCGTGGCCTGGACCCGGGGCGCGCTGGAAGCGCTCGAGCACGCGCACGAGGAGGGCATCGTCCACCGCGACGTGAAGCCCGCGAACGTCATGGTCACGGAGACGGGCGCCGTGAAGGTGATGGACTTCGGGATCGCCCATGCGCTGGCCGACACCTCCGCCACCACGTCGCAGACCCAGGCCGTGGTGGGCACGGCCCTCTACCTGGCCCCGGAGCAGGCGACGGGCCGCACCGTGGACGGCCGCGCCGACCTCTACGCGGCCGGCTGCCTGCTGTTCGAGCTGCTCACGGGCCGACCCCCCTTCACGGGTGACACGCCGCTGGCCGTGGCCTATCAACACGTGCGCGAGGAGCCGCCGGCGCCCTCCGACGTCGACCCCGACCTGCCGCCCGCGTTCGACCCCGTGGTGCTGCGCGCCCTGCGCAAGGATCCGGAGGACCGGTTCCCCACGGGCACCGCGTTCCTCGCGGCCCTCGAGGAGGCCGCGGCGGATCCGCACGCCGGCCCCGGCCGTCACACCCCGCCGCTCGATGCCTTCCCTCCCGCCCTCGTCGGCGCGGTGCTGGGCGCCGCGGCCGCGGAGCACGGGGCCGATGTGCCGACGGCCGCGGTCCCGCTGACCCGGCCGACGCCCTCCGTCCCGGCCGAGCCGGACGCCGCACAGCCCCAGGCGGCGAACCATGCCGTGGCGGGTGCGGGACTGCTCGGCGCCGCCTCCGCCGCGCAGCTTGCCGCCGCCGCCGCCATGGACGGCCCCCGCCCGGTGACGGTCGGCCAGCCGGTGATGCCCGGTGCGGTCGCGACGCCCCGGCCCGAACCGCAAGGGGACACGCCGGCGCCAGCGACGGCCACGCACCGTCGTGTCCGCCGGCGCCTCCGCCGGCGCACGCTCCTGGCGGCCGGCGCGGTCCTGGTGGCGCTGGCCCTGGTCCTGGCGCCGTGGCTCGCGGCGGCTCTGCCCACCACCGCGGAGGTGCCCGCGGTGGTGGGGCTGCAGCAGGACGAGGCGGTCGCGGCGCTCGAGGACGCAGGTCTGGTGGCCGTCGTCTCGTCCGCGTACATGGCCGACGCCCCGGACGGGACCGTCACCCAGAGCGACCCGCCGACGGGCACGGAGGTGCCCCGCGGGGCCGAGGTGCGGATCCGGGTGTCCCGCGGCGAGGAGGGCATCGCGCTGTCCGACTCCCTGCACGGGCTGTCCGAGGACGCGGCCCGCCGCGAGCTGGAACGCCTGGGCCTGCGCGTCTCCTCCGTGCAGTACCAGGACGACGGCCGACTCGAGCGCGGGCTGCTCGCCCGCACCGACCCCGCGATGGGCACGCACGTGCCGCCCGGCTCCTCCGTGGTGCTGCACCTGTCCAGCGGCATGGTCGCCGTGCCGGACGTGGTGGGGATGAGTGCTCCGGACGCGCGGCGTCAGCTGGCGCTGAGCGCCCCCGAGCTGCGCGTGCGGATCCAGGACGAGGACGGCGCGACCACCGACACCGGCACGGTCGTGGCCCAGGATCCGCCCGCCGGCGTCCGCGTGGACAACCGTTCCTCCCTGACCCTGACGGCTTCCTCGTGGATCGCGCCCACGGCCGAGCCCTCCGAGCCGGCGCCGCCGTCCAGTGAGGCGCCCGAACCCACGCCGTCGGCGTCCGCGCCACCGAGCCCCCCGCCGACGGAGAGCCCCGAGCCCTCCGAGAGCGCGGAGCCGTCGCCCTCGCCGTCCGCCTCGAACACGCCCAGCCCCGAGCCGACGGCGACCGCGCCGCCGTCGCCGAGCCCGTCGTCGACGTCGGCGGCCCAGTCGACCTCGCCGGGGCCGACCGAGCAGTCGCCGAGCACCTCGCCCACCGGGACGCCGGTGGACCCGCTGCCGACGCTGACGCCGGACCCCGAGCCCTCGATCGATCCGCCGCCGTCCACCTGAGCGGCCGGGGCGCCGTCGGACCCGCGAACCGGGCCCCGGGACCGGTCAGTCCTGGCGGACGAGGGGCGAGAGCCGACCGCCGCGCTCGGCGGCCCCGGAGAGCCCCACGGACTCGAGCCAGTTGCCGAGCATCCGGTAGCCGCCCTCGGTGAGCACGGACTCGGGGTGGAACTGCACGCCCCACAGGGGCGCGGTGCGGTGGGCCAGTCCCATCACGACGCCGTCCTCGGTCTCGGCGGTGATCTCCAGGACCGCCTCGTCCACGGTGGTCCGCACGGCGGCCAGCGAGTGGTAGCGGGTGGCGGTGAACGGCGAGGGGACGCCCTCGAACATGGGGTGCTCGCCGTGGCGGACCAGGGACGTCTTGCCGTGCATGAGGGACTCCGCGTGCGTCACGGTGGCGCCGAACGCCTCCGCGATGGCCTGGTGCCCCAGGCACACCCCGAAGAGCGGACGGCCGCCGTCGGCGGCGGAGCGGATGAGGTCGAGGGAGACACCGGCGTCGGCGGGCGCGCCCGGCCCGGGCGAGATGAGCACCGCCGTGTGCTCGGCCGCGAGCTCGAGGGCGCGGGCGGGGGTGACCTCGTCGTTGCGGATCACGGTGGTGCGGGCCCCGAGCTGCTCGAGGTAGCCCACCAGGGTGTAGACGAAGCTGTCGTAGTTGTCGACGACGAGGACGGAGACCTCGGGGCTCTGCACGGGGGCGCTCTTTCCTCCCCGCCGCGTGGGAGCGGGGTGCATAGACTGGCCGGGCACGTCGCTGACCCCGGTCCTGGGCAGGTCAGCAGGATACCGCCCCCGCCCCGGTCTCCGCCGGTGGGGGCGCCCACCACACACCCACCCGAGGAGAAGACCCGTGGCAGCACCCGCCGGCAAGCGCAAGGACTCGGCCCGTCGGAAGCGCGAGGAGCTCGAGGCCGCGCGCCGCAGCCGCTCCGCCGTGCGGACGGACCTCGGGGACGTGGACCCGGGTCCGAAGCCTCTCTCCCCCGGGTACAAGGCCGTGATGTTCGGCCTGCTGATCCTCGGCCTGCTCTGGATCATCGTCTACTACCTGACCCAGGGCCTCTTCCCGATCGTGCAGATCGGCGGCTGGAACATCCTCGTGGGCTTCGGCATCGCGCTCGTCGGGTTCCTCATGATGTCCCGCTGGAGCGAATGACACGCGTGTAGTTCTCCACAGCGGTGGACAACCCTGTGGATGACGAATCCGCACGATCCCGCCCGAAGACGAGTTGTCCCCGGAGTTGTCCACAGGTGTGGACACCCCTGTGGGAAGAAGTGCACACCCGGCTGTGGAGAACTCCGGGGACGGTCGGGGACGACGGTCTAACCGAGCAGGCCGGCCACCGTGACCCGTGCGGCGCCGAGCACCGTGAGCGCCGCCAGCGCCGCCGCCACGACCACGAGGCCGGCCGCCTGGGCGCCCACGGACGGCACACGCGCCCGCCCGGGGCGCAGCCCGCCGGCCAGGGAGAACACGACGGCGACGACCGCGCCCGTCAGCAGCCCGCCCACGTGCACCTGCCAGGCCACCCCGGGCAGCAGGAACGAGAACACGAGGTTCAGGCCGATCAGCATGGCGATCGAGCGCACCTGCCCGCCCCGCACCCGGGTGAGCAGGAACAGGGCCGCGAACATGCCGTACACGGCGCCGGACGCCCCGACGACGGGCTGCAGCGGATCCGAGACCCACAGCGCGAACACCGCACCGCCCACGGCGGAGAGCACGTAGAGAGCGAGGAACCGCCACCAGCCCAGCGCGGGCTCGAGCACGCGCCCGATCACCCACAGCGCGAGCATGTTCAGCAGCAGGTGCGTGGGACCGGAGACGTCGTGCACGAGCGCGTAGGAGGCCATCCGCCACGGCTCCATGCCGTACGGGGACGTGTAGAGCCCGGCGTACCAGAGCGCCTCGGTCACGCCGGACGCCTGATCCCGGGTCATCCACTGCGCCGCGTAGACCACCACCGTGACCGCCAGCAGGATCCAGGTGACGGGCGAGGCGGCGAAGCCCGTCCGCCGTCGGGCCGGGACCGTCGCGGCGGCGCCGGCGGCGGGAGCCGCCGTCGGACCGGGACCGGCCACGACGCCGGACGCACAGTCCACGCAGACCGGTCCGGCCGCGGAGCCGGGACGCTGGCAGTCGAGGCACGCGGGGCGCCGGCAGACGGCGCAGCGCACATACGCCGCACGGCCCGGGTGCCGCGGGCACACCGGGGGTGTGCCGTCCGCGGAGTCCGGGCCGTGCGGGTCGGAGGGGGTGGTGCTCACCGAGGGGCTGCTCAGGCCTCGTCGATGTCGATGGACTCGATGACGACGTCCTCGAGCGGGCGGTCACGGGGATCGGTGGCGACGGCGTTGAGCTCGTCCACGACCTTCTGGGAGGCCTCGTCCTTCACCTCGCCGAAGATGGTGTGCTTGCCGTTGAGCCAGCCGGTGGGCACGGAGGTGATGAAGAACTGCGAGCCGTTGGTGCCGGGGCCCGCGTTGGCCATGGCCAGCAGGTAGGGGCGGTCGAACTGCAGCTCGGGGTGGATCTCGTCGCCGAACTGGTAGCCGGGGCCGCCGATGCCCATGCCGAGCGGGTCGCCGCCCTGGATCATGAAGTCCTTGATGATGCGGTGGAACACGGTGCCGGAGTACAGCGGGGCGCCGTTGTTCTTCTCACCGGTCTGCGGGTGGGTCCACTCCTGCTCGCCGGTGGCGAGGCCCACGAAGTTCTTCACGGTCTTCGGGGCGTGGTTGCCGAACAGCTCGACGACGATGTCGCCGTGGTTCGTGTGGATGGTCGCGGTGTGCGTGTTGTTCGCCATGCGCCCCATTGTTCCATCCGCGGCGGCGGGCCGTCCGGATCCCGCCGTCCGGGGGCGGGTCTTCCGCGATCGGCGTACGCACTCCCGGCGTGCCGGGACCCGTGCCACGGCGGGGGTCGGCCACTAGGCTGGGCCTCGAGGACCACCGCGTTCAACGACCATCCAGAACCCACGGGAGGCATCACATGGCTCGCACGACCCTGCACGACGAGATCCAGCACGACGGCGGCGCGAACGCGTTCGTCGCACGCCAGGCGGAGAACCTGCGCCACTGGGCCGCCCCGAAGGTGGAGTCCACCCGCGCCTGGGGCGAGGTGGCCGCGGCCTACGGGCTGATCGGCGGCTCCGCCGCGGCCGAGGAAGGCCGCCGCAAGGCCCAGGACGCCAAGAAGGAGTACGGCCCCGTGGTCGAGCGCGGGGCGCGGAAGGCCGGCGAGGCCGTCGCGCACCAGTACGGGCTGCTGGCCCCCGCCGTCGCCAAGGGCGTGGACACCGTCCAGGACTTCCTCGAGCACCTGCAGGCCCAGGCGCAGGACGCCGGCCACGAGGTGCAGCAGCAGTTCGCCGCGGCGCGCAAGGACGCTGAGAAGGCCGCGAAGAAGGGCCGCCGTCGTGGGGGCCGCAAGGCCAAGCAGCTGCGCCGGGACGGCCGCCAGGCCGCCCAGGGCCTGCGCAAGGACGCGAAGAAGGCCGCCAAGGGCGCCCGCAAGGACGGGCAGCGGTCCGCCGCCCTGTTCAGCGACCGTGCCGGTCAGGCCAAGGACGCCGCCGCGGCGGGCGGCGTGACCCTCGCCGGTCTCCTCGCCGCGGGCCTGTCCGCGCTGCAGGAGCAGGGCGGGAAGGTGGCCCCGCAGGTGCAGGCCCGCCTGGCCGACGCCGGCGACTACGCCCAGCGCCGCAAGGAGGAGGTCCTCCCCGTGGCGGCCGCCCGCCTGGCCGACGGCGCCGCGCACGCCCGCAAGACCGCCCACGACGTCGAGGTCCCGGACGCCCTGGAGCAGGCGCTGATCAAGCTCACCGGGGACAAGGCGATCGTGAATCGCCTGCGCAAGGGTGCCGAGCAGTACGCCGGCGCGGCCGAGAAGGACCTGAACCGTGCCGCCGGTCGCCGGGCCTCCCGCTCGGGCGGTCGCGCCTGGATCGTCGCGGGCATGGCGGCGGCCGCCGCCGGCGCCGGCTACGCCCTGTGGCGCCTGACCAAGCCGGTGCAGGATCCGTGGACCGCCCCCGTGCCGGGCCCGATCACCGCGAACATCCCGGTGGTGGAGGCGAACAACCCCTACGCCCAGCAGCAGAAGGTCGTGGCCGAGGCCGGCTCGGCCGCGGCGGGCGAGGGCGTGCGCGTGGACACCGCCGCCCCGGACCCGGTGGCCGCCGCCAACGCCAAGGTGCTGGGCGTCCAGCCCGGGCAGCAGCGCTGACCCACTCCCCCGCGCCCTGAGCGCGCAGCGGACAGCGCCCGGCCCGCGCATCCTCGGCAGAACCGAGGGTGCGCGGGCCTTGTCCGCCGCCGGGAGCGCGCGGGAGGCTGGGACTGCCCGGGATCCCGACGCCGGGCGGAGGAGTGATCCGCATGAGCACGACCCTGACCCTCTTCGGCCACTCGGCCGTCCGCCTCGAGAAGGCCGGCCGGCGCCTCGCGTTCGACCCCGGCGCGTTCAGCGATGCGGCGGTCCTGGACGGCGCGGACGCCGTCCTCGTGACGCACGGCCACCCGGACCACGTGGTCCCCGAGCAGCTGGCCAGGGCTGTGGCCGGCACGGAGGCGCACGTGTGGGCGCCACGGGACCTCACGGGGCCGCTGGGGGAGGCGGGGCTCGACGCCGGGCGAGTGCACACGGCCGTCCCCGGGGAGACGTTCGAGGCCGCCGGCTTCCGGGTGGAGGTGCTCGGCGGGGAGCACGCGGTGATCCACGCCGAGGTCCCGCGCCCGGTCAACGTGTCCTACCTCGTGGACGGGGCCGTGCTGCACCCCGGCGACTCGTTCACGGTGCCGGACGCCGACGTCGAGGTGCTCCTGCTGCCCGCCGCGGCACCGTGGCTGCGCATCGCGGACGTGGTGGACCAGATGCGGGCCATCGCGGCGACGCACACCCGCCCCATCCACGACGGCATCCTCAGCGAGGACGGCAAGGGCGTGGTGGACGGGGTGCTCTCGGGGCTCGCCGAGGGCGTGACCGACTACCGTCGTCTGGCCCCCGGGGAGCCCTGGACGTTCTGAGGCACGGGGAGGCGACGGCGGCCGGCCCGGGGCCGGTCACCAGCTGAGGGTGATCTCCAGCTCGGCGTCGCCGCCGTCCTCGACCTCGAGCTCCACCTCGAGTCCCACGCGGTCCGGGACGGTGACGACGACATCGCGGCCGCCGTGCTCGATCCGCACCTCGTTCTGCCGGGAGAGCTGGTCGGCGAGGTCGCGCAGGCGTGCGGCGGCCTGCTCGCGGCTGAGGGTCTGCTGCTGCTCGTGCTCGAAGAGGTCCTTGCCCATGGCACCGACGGTAGTCGGTGGGCGGGGTGCGCGCGACGGACGGGCCCCGGCGCGGCCGACGCCGGGGCCCGTGCGGGTCAGCGGGACGTGGCCGGGGCGAGGGCGGGATCGTCGTCGCGGTGGATCTCGAAGCCGGGTGCCCGGTAGGTGGGCTCCCGGCGCTTGAGGGCGCGGATGACGAGCAGGGTCACCGGCACGATGAGGATCTCCACGAGCGTCTTGTACGCGAAGCCGGTCACCGTGTAGTTCGCCAGTTCCAGCAGCGAGATGGTGCCGGCGTAGGCGATGGTGCAGAAGATCAGGGTGTCGAAGAACTGGCCGACCACGGTGGAGAGGATGAGCCGGAACGCCACGTGCCGTTCCTTCATGCGCTCCTTGAGGCGGACCACGATGGACGCGTTGAGCAGGGAGCCCACGAGGAACGCGACGAAGCCGGCCACGGTGATCCGCAGCATGGGCGCGAGGGCCTGGTCCCACACCTCGAAGCCCTCGACGGGCGTGGTCCAGGAGACCACCGTGTAGGTGAGGGCGGCGAGCACGAGCATCGCGAAGCCGAGGACGATGGCCCGGCGGGCCCGGCGCCAGCCGTACACCTCGGCGAGGATGTCGCCGACGATGTACGCGAACGGGAACAGGAAGGCGCCGCCGTCGAAGATGAGGGGGCCGCCGTCGTAGAAGAGGTCCGAGATGACCGGGACGGTGGGGCCGTAGAAGAGCTTGGCCGCGGTGACGCCGGAGAGGATGAGGAGGGCGATGAAGACGCCCACGAAGATGTCGTAGTAGCTCGCGGGCACCCGGGCGTAGGCCGGAGTGCCCTGCCCAGAGGCGGGTCGGTCGGGGGACGGGGTGTCGATGGTGGTGTTCACCGGACCATCCAACACCACGCGCGACGACGGCGGCGGTCGCGGTGGCGCGGGTCCGGCGGCGGGGGTTCGGGGCAGGCCATCCCCGTCCCTCCGTGGGCAGAAACGCCCTCTCTTCTGCCCACGGGGCCCGAAGTCCTGCGGTTTGTGCCCCAGGAGCCCCCGGGTCGCCGGTTTCTGCCCACGGTGCCGGCGCCGGCGGCCACCCTGGGCAGACGAAAGGGCCCGGGATTCTCACGACTCCCGGGCCCTTCTTCGGTGGAAGCAATGGGGCGCTGCGGGAACAGGCGACCACGGGTTGAGAGGCTAGTTTCCGCGTGGGATCAAGGGAGTCGCGACGACTCCGATGCCGTGGGTCAGACTGACGACGCACTGATCGGCGCGTCAGCGGAACCAAAGAAACGACCTCGAACACGGCTCACGGACGAGGAAGTGGACGCTATGCGAACAGCCCGAGCCCAGGGCGTGAGCGTGAACGGTCTGGCACGTCAGTTCGGAGTTCATCGGGGCACGGTATGGGCAAAGACGCGATGACGCCCGAAGACAAGGCCGGAGCCGAACCAACCTCTCTCAGCCTCTTTCGCTGCGCGTGCGCTACAAGGTGGAGTTCCTAGCGACGCTCATAGATCGAGGCCCCGCCCC
>NZ_JAGXJK010000329.1:0-247 GCF_019091605.1 Micrococcus sp. GbtcB5 | reverse complement strand
AGGCGATCACGGGGACGCCGTCGAGCACGGCGATGCGCACCAGGTCGTCCACCTGCGCCGGCTCGAGGAACTGTGCCTCGTCCACGTGCAGACACGCCACGGGCGGAGCCTCCACGTGCCCCACGAGGGCGTCCGGGTCGTCACCGGTGGCGTGCCGGCGGCACAGCTCCCGCACGTCCGCTCCCGCCGGGGCGAGGGAGTCCACGGCGCGGGTCACACCCAGGGCGGGCACGACGTCGCCCTCCCC
>NZ_JAGXJK010000328.1:0-247 GCF_019091605.1 Micrococcus sp. GbtcB5 | reverse complement strand
AGCCCGGCGACACCCGGACTTACACCTACGCCGACCTGGCCGCCGAGGTCCGGCGCGCCGCCAGCGCGTTCGAGTCCCTCGGCGTGACCAAGGGAGACCGCGTGGCCGTCTACCTGCCGATGATCCCGGAGGCCGACATCACGATGCTCGCGTGCGCGCGCATCGGCGCGGTCCACTCCGTGGTCTACGGCGGCTTCTCCTCCGACGCCCTGCGCTCCCGCGTGGACGACGCCGAGGCCAAGCTCGT
>NZ_JAGXJK010000327.1:0-247 GCF_019091605.1 Micrococcus sp. GbtcB5 | reverse complement strand
GCCCCGGGGCCACGTGGGCCGGCGTCGTCCTCACGTATCGCGACGGCGCGGGCGGCGTCGTCTCGCTGTGCCGTCAGTTCTTCCTGCGCGGCACCGCGATGTCCCGGGCCGACATGAAGGACCTGTGCCTGCTCGTGCGCTCTGCCGTGGACCTGGCCGAACTGCAGACGCTGGTCGGCGACGGCATCAGGACCCGCCGTGTGCAGGCGCGCTGGCCGCCGGCCGGCGTCACCACGTACGGCGGGCA
>NZ_JAGXJK010000326.1:0-248 GCF_019091605.1 Micrococcus sp. GbtcB5 | reverse complement strand
TAAGTACAGTCCTCATTTTTATTATCGGATCACCAACATCAGGCGGATTAACACCGATGAGGTTGACGTTTGCAGGGGCAGTTATGGCCGCACTTTTGCTCTCGTTAAGTTCAGGTGTCGCGTTTTATTATGACTTAAGTCAAGATTTAGCGTTTTGGTACGCTGGTGGTGTTGCAGGGGTTAAGTGGGAACACTTGGAATTTTTAGTTCCTATTATTCTCATAACCATTCTTTTTGCGACAGTGATA
>NZ_JAGXJK010000325.1:0-248 GCF_019091605.1 Micrococcus sp. GbtcB5 | reverse complement strand
ACGGCCATCCCGAGACCCACCCACAGCGGATCCCAGCCCCACGCCTCGGTCGTGGCGGCGGTGACCGCGTTGGCCTGGATCTGCGGGCCGGTGAAGACCGGGGCGAACACGGTGGCCGCGGCGTAGGCGACCGCCAGCCACCGCCAGTTCCGGCCGAGCCCCTCAAGGGTGTAGTACGCGGGCCCGCCGCGGTACTCGCCGCGGACCCTGGGCTTGTAGAGGTGTGCGAGCGGGCTCTCCACGGGCGC
>NZ_JAGXJK010000324.1:0-248 GCF_019091605.1 Micrococcus sp. GbtcB5 | reverse complement strand
CCAGATCGCCGGCCGGGCGGGCCGGGCCGGCTTCGACACCTCCGGCACCGTGGTGGTCCAGGCCCCCGCGCACGTGATCGAGAACAAGGCGGCCGAGCGCAAGGCCGCGGCGAAGTTCGCGTACGTCAAGGACGAGGCCGAGCGGGCCAAGCGCATGAAGCAGTCCGTGAAGTCCGGCAAGCGCAAGACCCTGCCTGCCGGCTTCGTCTCGTGGGGGCCGGCGACCTGCGGGCGCCCCGTCTCCGCCG
>NZ_JAGXJK010000323.1:0-248 GCF_019091605.1 Micrococcus sp. GbtcB5 | reverse complement strand
GTAGCCGCCGCGGGTGATGGAGACGACCATCTCCTCCTCGGGGATCAGGTCCTCGATGGACATGTCGTCGTCGAAGCCGGCCATGATCTCGGTGCGGCGGTCGTCGCCGTGCTTGGCCACGATCTCGGCGAGCTCCTCGGGGATCACCTCGCGCTGACGCTGCGGGGACTCCAGGATCCGGTTGGACTCGGCGATCTTCGCCATGAGGACGTCGTACTCGTCCTGGATCTTCTGGGACTCCAGGGCGG
>NZ_JAGXJK010000322.1:0-248 GCF_019091605.1 Micrococcus sp. GbtcB5 | reverse complement strand
GCCGTCGCCGGCCCCCTGCCCGTCGGCGTCGGCGGCGACGCGGATCACGAGGTCCCCGCGGGTGGCGGTGCCGGTGTAGCCGTGGTCGAGGTCGCACTGGGGGACGGCGCAGCCGGCGGGCTGCAGGTCCAGTCGCTGGCCTCCGGCCCACATCAGCCCGAGGGTCATCTCGGCCTCGGGGTCGGACGGCCGGAAGCGGGCGGGGTCGGCGTGGCCGGTGGTCAGGACCACGGAGCCGAGGGCGCGGA
>NZ_JAGXJK010000321.1:0-248 GCF_019091605.1 Micrococcus sp. GbtcB5 | reverse complement strand
GCGACACCCCCCGCCGGCCGGCGCCGGGCACCCGCGCCCCCGGCCAGCCGCTCAACCTGCTCTTCGCCCCCGAGTCCGCCCAGGCGATCGCCGAGGCCCTGCCGGCCTGGCGCCGCGCCGTCGGCACCGCCGTCGCCGCGGGCGTGCCGGTCCCGGTGTTCTCCTCGGCCCTGGCGTACTACGCCGGCCTGCGGGCCGCCCGCTTGCCGGCCGCCCTCGTGCAGGGCCAGCGCGACTACTACGGCGCC
>NZ_JAGXJK010000320.1:0-249 GCF_019091605.1 Micrococcus sp. GbtcB5 | reverse complement strand
GATCACTTCAATACGCCGGAACCCCCAGGTGCGCTTGGAGTTGGCGGGCTTGAGCATCAGCGTCGCGGCGATCAGTGCGACCAGCAGGCCGGACGCATCGGTAATGGCATGGGCGGTGTCGGTCAGCAATGCGAGGCTGCCGGTGATGACCGAGCCCATGGCCTGGGCAACGACGATCGTCGCGGTGATCGGGAATGCGATCCAGAGTTTCTTGCGGGAATCTCGGGGGTGCTGGGGCTCGCTGGCGGC
>NZ_JAGXJK010000032.1:0-20001 GCF_019091605.1 Micrococcus sp. GbtcB5 | reverse complement strand
ATCCTGCGGGAGAGGTCCGCTCGTCTCATCTCAGCCCGGCACCCATGTCAAGAACCTCATGCCCCACAACACCTAGGGTGGCGGCGTGACGCAGACCACCTCCACCCCCGTGCGCCTCCGCGCCCGCGACGGCTTCGTGCTCGCGGCCCGCCACTTCGCCCCCACGACGACGACGCCCCCGGCCTCGCCTGCCGGCACCGTGGTGATCGCCTCGGCGACCGGGGTGAAGGCCACGTACTACCGGCGCTACGCCGAGTTCCTGGCCAGCCACGGGTTCCACGCGGTCACGTTCGACTACCGGGGTGTCGGGGAGTCCCGCGAGCCGTTCGCCGTGGCGCGGCGGGCGCGGTGGGCGGACTGGGGCGCCCTCGACGCGGACGCCGTGCTCGGCTGGGCCCGGACGCGCCTGCCCGGCCCCCTCCTGACGGTGGGCCACAGCTTCGGCGGGTTCGGCGTCGGGCTCGCGGACGAGGCGCGTCACGTGGCCCGGCACGTGGCCGTCGGCGGGCAGCACGCCCACTGGCGGGACTACCGGGCGCGGCCGGGGAGGGCGCGGATGTGGGCGCGCTGGCACGCGGCGATGCCGGCGATCACGCTGGCCCGCGGGCACTTCCCGGGGCGGCGGCTCGGCTGGCTCGAGGACCTGCCGCGCGGGGTCGCCCTGGACTGGGCGCGCAGTCGCCGCGACTTCACCGCGAGCGCCCGCACCACCGCCGGCCGGGACGAGCTGCGCCGTCGTCTGGCCGCGTTCACGGCGGACGCGCTGATCGTGGCGCCCGTGGACGACGACTTCGGCACCGACGCCGCCCTCGACCGCGCGGACGCCTACTCGCCGGGTCGGCAGACGGTGCGCTGGCGGGTGCGGCCGGAGGAGCTCGGTGTCGCGGAGATCGGGCACTTCGGACTGTTCCACGCTCGGTTCGCGCCGGCCTTCTGGCCGGCCACGCTGGAGTGGCTGCGCGACGGCGTCGCCCCGGCCGCGGCCCGCTGAGGCTCGCGCACCGGAATCGCTGCGGCCCGTCCCGTCCCCGCGACGACGACGGCGGCCGCCCCGGCCCGGATCTCCGGGCGGGACGACCGCCGTCGCACTGGTGCGTGTGATGTGTCGATACTACCCCGCGCCCAGCGGATGCCCAGGCGGCACGTCAGTCCTGCATCGCGTAGTCGATGACGACGCGGCCCTCGATCTTGCCGTGGCGCATCTCCTCGAACACGTCGTTGATCTCGGTGAGCGGGCGGGTGTGGAACGTCGGGTGGATCTTCCCGGCCGCGTAGAACTCGAGCGCCTCGACCATGTCCTGCCGGGTGCCCACGATCGAGCCGCGGATGGTCAGGCCCTTGAGGACGATGTCGAAGATCGGCGCGGGGAAGTCGCCCGGGGGCAGGCCGTTGAACACGATGGTGCCGCCGCGGCGGGTCATCGCGATGGCCTGGCCGAACGCCTGCGGGTGCACGGCCGTGACGAGCACGCCGTGGGCGCCGCCGATCTTCTCCTGGATCTCCACGGAGGGGTCCGCGACGTTCGCGTTCACGGTCAGCTCCGCGCCGTGCCGGGAGGCGAGCGCCAGCTTGTCGTCCGCGACGTCCACGGCCACCACGCGCATGCCCATCGCCACGGCGTACTGCACCGCGATGTGCCCCAGGCCGCCGATGCCGGAGATCACGACCCACTGCCCGGGCCGCACCTCGGTCTGCTTCAGCCCCTTGTACACCGTGACGCCGGCGCACAGGATCGGGCCGACCTCCATCGGGTCCGCGCCCTCGGGGATCACGGGCGCGTAGCGGGCGTCCACGAGCATGTACTCACCGAACGAGCCGTCCACGGAGTAGCCGCCGTTGACCTGCTCCTCGCACAGCGTCTCCCACCCGGTGCGGCAGTACTGGCAGTGGCCGCACGCTCGCCACAGCCACGCGTTGCCGACCATGTCCCCGACCTTGAGGTTCTCGACGTCGGGTCCGACCTCCTCGACGATGCCCACGCCCTCGTGGCCCGGGATGAACGGCGGGGTCGGCTTCACCGGCCAGTCGCCCTCCATCGCGTGCAGGTCCGTGTGGCAGACGCCCGAGGAGATGAGCTTCACGAGCGCTTGGTGCTGGCCGGGCGTCGGGCGCTCGACCTCCGTGACGTCGGCCTCTGTGCCGAACTGGGTGACGACGGCTGCCTTCATCGTGGTCATGGGGATCACCTTTCGTGGAGTGGGGAGGGGGGGGTCGTGCGGTGCCGGCGTCGGCTCAGAAGAACCCGAGCTTGTCCTCGGAGTAGGAGACGAGCAGGTTCTTGGTCTGCTGGTAGTGGTCGAGCATCATCAGGTGGTTCTCGCGGCCGATGCCGGAGGACTTGTACCCGCCGAACGCGGCGTGGGCCGGGTAGGCGTGGTAGTTGTTCACCCACACGCGGCCGGCCTGGATCGCCCGGCCCGCGCGGTAGGCGGTGTTGCCGTTCCGGGACCACACGCCGGCGCCGAGCCCGTAGAGCGTGTCGTTGGCGATCCGCATGGCGTCGTCGAAGTCGGTGAACGTGGTCGTCGAGACCACCGGCCCGAAGATCTCCTCCTGGAAGATGCGCATCGAGTTGTCCCCGCGGAAGATCGTGGGCTGCACGTAGTAGCCGCCGGCCAGTTCGCCCTCCATCTCGGCGCGGGCGCCACCGATCAGCACCTCGGCGCCCTCCTGACGGCCGATGTCCAGGTAGGACGTGATCTTCTCGAGCTGGTCGTTGGAGGCCTGGGCGCCCATCATCATGTCCGTGTCGAGGGGGTTGCCGGTCACGATGCGCGAGGTCCGCTCCACGACGGCGTCGAGGAACTTCTCCGCGATCGACTCCTGCACGAGCGCCCGCGACGGGCACGTGCAGACCTCGCCCTGGTTCAGCGCGAACAGGGTGAAGCCCTCCTGCGCCTTGTCCCAGTAGGCGTCGTCGGCCGCCATGACGTCCTCGAAGAAGACGTTGGGCGACTTGCCGCCCAGCTCCAGGGTCACCGGGATGATGTTCTCCGAGGCGTACTGCATGATCAGCCGGCCCGTCGTCGTCTCACCCGTGAACGCGATCTTGCGGATGCGCGGCGACTGCGCGAGCGGCTTGCCGGCCTCGAGGCCGAAGCCGTTGACCACGTTGACGACGCCGGCCGGCAGCAGGTCCGCGATCAGCTCGATGAACACCATGATCGAGGCCGGCGTCTGCTCGGCGGGCTTGATCACGACGGCGTTGCCCGCGGCCAGCGCGGGCGCCAGCTTCCACACCCCCATCAGCAGCGGGAAGTTCCACGGGATGATCTGGCCGACCACGCCGAGCGGCTCGTGGAAGTGGTAGGCGACGGTGTCCTCGTCCACCTGGGACAGGCCGCCCTCCTGCGCGCGGATCGCGCCGGCGAAGTACCGGAAGTGGTCGATGGCCAGCGGCAGGTCCGCGTTGAGGGTCTCCCGGACGGCCTTGCCGTTGTCCCAGGTCTCCGCGACCGCCAGCATCTCGAGGTTCTCCTCCATGCGGTCCGCGATGCGGTGCAGCACGAGCGCACGCTCGGCCGCCGAGGTGGCGCCCCAGGCCGGGGCGGCCTTCCAGGCGGCGTCGAGGGCGACGTCGATGTCCTCGGCCGTGCCGCGGGCGACCTCGCAGAACACCTTGCCCGTCACGGGCGTGACGTTCTCGAAGTACTGGCCCTTGACCGGGGGTGTCCACTCTCCTCCGATGAAGTGCTCGTAGCGGGACTTGAACTCGACCTTGGCGCCCTCGGTGCCGGGGAATGCGTAGACGGTCATGGTGCTGGCTCCTTTGCCTGCGGTTGCCTCGGCGCCGGTGGCGCCCTGCCGTGGCTGTGACCCTAGTCACAAGGATGTTGCACGGAGGTTGCAGCCGGGCGCGGGTGAGGGGCGGGCCGGGTCAGGCCAGGTCCCGCTCGATCCGCTCGAGCGTGGCCACGGCGAGCGCCCGCCGCGGCGAGTCCGCCGGCAGCAGACGCAGGGCGGCGCCCCAGAGCTCGACGTCGTCGCGGGCCTCGGGGCGGCCCAGGTAGGCCCAGAGCTGTTCGACATCCGCGTCCTGGGCGACGGCCTCGCGCAGCGCCTCCCCCAGCTCCGCGCGGATCGAGGCGACACCGGGGGACGCCGACCGCGGCAGCACCGGCCCGGCCGCCGCGTGCAGCGCACGGTCCAGATCCCCGGCGCGCAGCGCCTCCCGCGCGCACAGCAGGTCCGCGTGCACCTCCCCCACGAGCCGGTACGGCCGGGACAGCAGTGCCACCGGCGCCCCCACGTCCCGCAGCGCCCGGCGGAGTCGATGCACCTCGGCGCGCAGCGAGATGGCGCGGGCGGGGGAATCGCCCGGCGCGGGCCGGGGCCCGGCGGTCTCCTCCGGATACAGCGCGACCTCGAGCTCGGCGCCGGTCAGGCCCGGGCCGTGCCACGCGAGGAGGGTGAGGATCTCGGCGTGCCGGCCGGTGAGCTCGACCCCGTCCAGCGTGGGCGGCAGGTGGCCGGTGACGCGCAACAGGCCCGCGGCGGCGTCGTGGCGGTGCGGCGCGGCGGCGGGGCTCGGCCCCGGCGAGGCGGACGGCGGAGCCGAGGGGCCCGGCGTCGGGGCGGTGCCGCGGGGACGGCCCCGGGACGGGGCGGGCAGGTCCCGCCAGGCGGCGTGCACGGCGTCCACGGTGGCCTGGAGCAGCGGCAGGGCGAGGTGGCTGACGGCGTCCTCCCCGCCCGTGAGGTCCAGGACCCCGACGAGCCGCCCGGTGGCCGGGTCCGTGAGCGGGACGGCCGAACAGCTCCACGGGTGCACGCGCGGGCTCAGGTGCTCGCCGCGGCTGACCTGCGTGGGGGCGCCGGTCGCGAGGACGATGCCGGGGGCGGAGGTGCCCATGGACGCCTCGGACCAGTCGGCGCCCGCCACGAAGCCCATGGTCTCGGCGTGGCGCACCGCGGTCCGGTCGCCCTCGACCCACAGCAGGTGGCCGCGCGCGTTGCCGATCGCGGCGAGCATCCCGGCCTCGGCCGCGGGGTGGATGAGCATGCGGCGGACCACCGGCAGGGCCACGGCGAGGCGCTGGTCTCGGCGGGCGGCGGCGAGGTCGTCGTCGGAGAGGGTGGCCGGGTCGGTCTGGCCGGGTACCGCGGGGGTGAGGGCGCCGAGGGAGCGCAGCCAGGACTCACGGACCTCTCGCCGCAGCCCCTGCAGGGCGGCGCGCAGGCCCTGGTCTGCGCCGGCCGGAGCGGTGGGCGACGACGGCGCGAGCGACAGGCGGACCGCGGCGAGGGACTCGTGGGCCCGGTCCACGGCGCGTCGGTAGGCGCCGGTGGCGAGGGTCGAGCTCATCCCGAGCCTGCCATCAACCGCGAGCGGATCAGGAACCGCTTGCCCTCGGGGGCCTCGACGGAGAAGCCGGAGCCGCGCCCGTCCACCACGTCCAGGGTGAGGTGGGTGTGCTTCCAGTATTCGAACTGGGCGGCGGACATCCAGAACGGGATCTCCACGGCGGCCTGGTCCCCCTCGGCCGGCAGCGCGAAGGTGCCCAGCAGGACGTCGGCGGCGCCGGTCGTGAAGTCGCCGGCGGGATAGCACATGGGCGCGGACCCGTCGCAGCAGCCGCCGGACTGGTGGAACATGAGCGGGCCATGGATCGGGAGGAGTCGGCGGATCAGCTCGAGCGCCGCGGACGTCATGGCGACGCGGGACAGGGTCTCGCCCGGCATCTCGGGGCGAGCCTCGAGCGCGGGCGCATGCTCCGCCGACGAGGACGGCACGGTCATTGCGGCCTCCTGGGGATGGGCGATCGTCGGTCCCCACACCCTAGCCTCCAACGTGATCCACGTCACCCCAGCCGGCGTGGTGGGGGGCGCGGGGGGTGGAGAGGGGACGAGGGCTGGGGCGGCGGGCGGCTCACGCGGCCGCGCCCGGCGTCCACCCTCGTACACTCGGCACATGCTCCCGGACCCCAGCCCCACCGTCACCGTGGACGGCCTCCTGCTGCGCCCGCTGCGCGCCGCGGACGAGATCGCGGCGCGCGAGGCGGACGCCGAACTGCATCGGGAGGGGTTCGACTTCCTGATGGCCGGCACCCGCTCCTTCCCCGCGGTCCGCCGCGCGTTCGCCGCCGAGGCGCGCGGCGACGTCGAGCCCGGCCGCGCGCCCGCCTCCTTCTACGTGGGCGTGGACGAGAACGGTGAGCTGGTGGGCCGGGTGTCCGTGCGGTGGGAGCTGAACGAGGCGCTGCGGCACGTCAACGGACACGTGGGCTATGCGGTGCGCCCCGCGTTCCGGCGGCGGGGCCACGCCGCGCGGCTGCTGCGCGGCGCCCTGACGCTGCTGGCCGCACGCGGGGTGCCCGCCGCCCTGCTCACGTGCGACGAGACGAACACCGCCTCCGTGGCCACGATCCGTGCGTGCGGGGGCGTGCTGCGGGACCGGGTCGAGGCGGACCTCGACGGTGCGCCCTTCCCCGTGCCCCAGCTGCGCTTCGACGTCCCCACGACGGCGGCCTGACCGGAGGGACGGCGGGGACCGCGCCGCCGGCCTCAGTAGGCCTTGACGCGCTGCTCCACGATCAGGTGGATGAGCGCGAACCGGCCCTCCTCCTGGACCGCCTTGAGCGCCGCGTCCACGGCCGCCGGCACGTCCGCGTCCCGCTCCACGCGCACCCCGAAGCCGCCGAACGCCTGGGCCATGGCGGCGAAGTCGGGGTTCTTCAGCTGGGTGCCGGAGACGCGCCCGGGGTACTGGCGCTCCTGGTGGGTGCGGATGGTGCCGTACTCCTGGTTGTCCATGACGATCACGAGGGGCGTGGCGCCGTACTGCGCGGCGGTCGCCAGCTCCTGGCCGTTCATGAGGAACTCGCCGTCGCCGGCGATGGTCACCACGGTGCGGTCCGGGAAGTTCAGGGACGCGGCCACGGCACCCGGCACCGAGTAGCCCATGGAGCCGTTGCGGGCCGAGATCATGGAGCGATAGCCCTCGGTCGGGAAGTACCGGTGCGCCCAGTTGGTGTGCTCGCCCGCGCCGAGGGAGATCATCGAGTCCTTCGGCAGCTTCGGCACCAGGTTGGCCATGAGCGTGGCCATCTTCGCCTGGCCCTCGGACGGCTCGGCCGGGGGCAGGGCCGCGAACTTCTCCTGCTCGCCGCGCATGCGGGAGGTCCACTCCTCCCACTCCGGCTTGACCTCGAGCTCCATGCGGACGAGGTCGCGGATGAACCCGTCCGGCTTGGCCACGATCTGGTGGGACACGGGGCCGGAGCGGCCGCGCAGGGACGGGTCGATGGTGACCAGGAAGTTCTTCTTGTCCCAGTTCTGGCGGATGGTGAAGCCATTGGTCACGACGTCGCCCGGCACGGTGCCGACGAACACGATGAGGTCGGTCTCCTCGAGCATGTCGTAGGTCGGCTTCGGGCGGCCGTAGCCGATCGGGCCCACGTAGGACGGCGAGGAGAACGGCACGGTGCCCTCGGTGCGCCACTCGGCGGCGGCGGGGATCTTGTGCTCCTCCAGCCACGTCGTCAGGGTCTGCGCACCCTCGTCCGTCCAGTCGTTGCCACCGGTGATGAACAGCGGCTTGCGGGACTCCTTGAGCGCGGCGTGCAGGGACTTCCAGTCCCCCACGGTCATGCCGCCTGAGGCCACGGGGATCTGCGGGTGCAGGTGCGCATCGATCTCCTCACGGATCACGTCCTCCGGCAGGCCGACGACGACGGGCCCGGGCCGGCCCGAGCTGGCGGCGAACATGGCCTCGGCCACGATCTCGGAGGCGCGCTCCGGGTGGTCCAGGACCATCACGCGCTTCGCACCGGTGCCGAACCAGGCGTGCGGGTCGAACTCCTGGAAGGCCTCGCGGTCGCGGTGCTCGAACGGGATCAGGCCGACGAACAGGACGAGCGCCGTCGAGTCCTGCCACGCGGTGTGCAGGCCGACGTGGGCGTTCGCGGCGCCCGGGCCGCGCGTCACCATGGCGACGCCAGGGACCACGTTCATCTTGCCGTCGGCCTCGGCCATGTACGTGGCGCCGCCCTCGTGGCGGCACACCACGTTCTCGATGCCCGAGTCGTGCAGGCCGTCCAGGACGTCCAGGTAGGACTCGCCCGGCACGGAGTAGACGCGCTTCACGCCGTGGGACTCGAGGGTCTTGACGATGACGTGCCCGGCGGAGAGGCGACCGGTCGCCTGGGAGGTCTGGGACATGGAGGTCTCCTGTGCTGGTTCGGGGGCCCCTCCGGCCCCGTGGGTGCACCCCGCCGCGCAGACGGGGTCCGTGGGGGTCAGGGTACTGGACGGGACGGCGCCGGAGGCCACCCGATACGCGGCGTGAAGCCGGTGACGGGAGGGCGGACCCGCCGTACGCTTTCCCCATGCTCTCCGCGCCGACGCTCTCCCGCCTCGCCTCCCTGGCCGCGTTCCTGAACACCGCCCCCGGCCTGCGGGGCGGTCAGCCGGCCGACGAACGGTTCACCGCCGCCACGCAGCTGCCCTCCCTCGTCCCTGAGCTCCAGGAGGACGAGGTCCGCCTCCGCCTGGCCGCCGCCGCGGCCGTGCGTGGCCGCGAGCTCCGCGGCCGTCTGGCCGAGGTCTGGGCCCTCGCCGCCGGGGACGAGGCGGCCGCCGTGGAGCGCGTGAACGCCCTCCTCGCCGCGGCCGGCCCGCTGCGGCTGACGGCCGGGGGCGACGTCGTCGGGCTGGCCCCGGCGCAGGTCCCCGCCGACGCGGTGGAGCGGCTGGCCGCGATGGCCGCCCTCGCGCTGGCGGAGACCGCGATGGACGGCGAGCTGACCCGCCTGCGCGTGTGCGAGGGCGAGGACTGCGAGAACGCGCTCGTGGACGCCAGCCGGAACCGGTCCAAGCGGTTCTGCGACGAGGCCAACTGCGCCAACCGCACCCACGTGCGCTCCTACCGGGCACGGCTGGCCGAGGCGGCGGAGTCCGCCCCCGCGGCGGATCCGGCCGGGCCGGAGGAGGCGGAGGCGCCGGAGGCCGTCGTGGACTCCGAGGCCGCCGCCGACGAGCCCCGCCGGGAGACCAAGAAGGAGAAGAAGGAGCGCAGGAAGGCGGAGAAGAAGGCCCGCAAGAAGGCGGAGAAGAAGGCCGGCAAGAAGAAGTCGGACAAGAAGAAGGACTGACCCGGCCCCACCCGCCGGGGGACGGGGCGGCCTCGTGGTTCCGTCGGCCGACCGGACACCCCTAGCCTGCGAGGCATGAGCGAGCACACCCCCGCCCACTCCCCCGCCGCCCCCGCGTCCCTCGGACCCGCCCACCGCAAGGTCGGCGTCGTGGGGGCCGGCGGCGTCGGCACGGCGATCTGCTATGCGGCGCTGATCCGCGGCGTCGCCCGCGAGGTCGCCCTGTACGACATCGACGAGCCCAAGGTCCGCGCCGAGGTCCTCGACCTGGCCCACGGCACCCCGTTCACCTCCGCGTCGGCGATGACCGGCGGCGCGGACCCGGACGTCCTGGCCGGCTGCGAGGTCGTGGTGATCACGGCCGGCGCCAAGCAGAAGCCGGGGCAGACCCGCCTCGACCTCGGCGCGCACAACGTGGAGATCCTGCGCGGCCTGCTGCCCCAGGTGCAGGCGCACGCGCCGGAGGCGCTGATCGTGCTCGTCACCAATCCCGTGGACGTCCTCACGCTGGTGGCCCAGCGCCTCACCGGTCTGCCTGCCGGCCGGGTGATCGGCTCGGGCACCCTCCTGGACACGTCCCGCCTGCGGTGGCTGCTGGCGTCGCGGGCGCAGGTCCACCCGTCGTCGGTGCACGCGGCCATCCTCGGCGAGCACGGGGACACGGAGTTCCCCGCGTGGAGCTCGGCGCGCATCGGCCCGACGCCCATCCTGGAGTGGCCGACGCCGGTCGACCCGCTGTTCACCCGCGCCGACCTGGACGAGGTGGCGGACACCGTGGTGCACGCCGCGTACGAGGTGATCCAGGGCAAGGGCGCCACCACGTACGCGGTCGGCGTGGCCACGACCCGCCTGCTCGAGGCGATCCTGCGCGACCAGCACGCCATTCTGCCGGTCTCCACCGTGCTCGACGGCGTCCACGGGCTCTCGGACGTCGCCCTGTCCATGCCGTCCGTGGTGGGGCGCGACGGCGTCACCCGCGTGATCCAGCCCGAGCTGGACGACGCGGAGATGCGGGCGCTGCACGCCTCGGCGGACGCGCTGCGGCGGGAGGCACGCAGCCTCGGGTTCTGAGGCGCCGGGCTCAGGCGCGGGGGGCGTCGCCTCCGGTGCCGCCCTGCTCGCGGCGCTCGGCGGCGGCCTGGGCGCGGCGGTCGGCGGCGGCCTTGCGGAACATCTCCTCGGAGGAGCGGTTCACACCGGAGCCCTGGGAGAGGTGGTCCGGGTTCTCGCGCGCGGCGAGCTGCAGCATGGCCACCACCACGAGCGAGGTCATGAAGAAGACGCCGAAGGCGATCAGCGCGATGTCGACGCGCAGTGGATTCTGGGTGCCGCCGGAGGCGGTGATGCCGGCGATCACCCCGCCGATCAGGCCGAGCACGGCGGAGAAGACGAGCGGGCCCTTGACCGTGGTGCGCAGACCGCCGCGTGCCGGGCGGCCGGATCCGGCGCGATCGGCGGACGGGCGGGGGGACGGTGCGCTCACGGCGGGACTCCTGACGGCTGGGGGCGGCTGGGGCGACACGGCCCGCGCAGGCGCCCGGGGCTGAGGCCCTCGGGGCGCGGCGGACCGGAGCCAGTCTACGCGTCCGGCCGACGGGTGGCCCCTCGGGGCCCCGAGGTCCTCCCCCGGCGAACGTCCGCCCCGCGGGTCAGGACGACGACGTCGGCCCGGTTCAGAGGCCCCTGGCCGTGCCCCGGTCCCGGCGCACCTCGTGGTGGAAGCCGAGCCCGGAGACCATCAGGAGCACGCCGATCAGGATCGCCCCGCCGCCGGCGATGCCGAGCAGGGCGTGCGGGCCGAAGCCCTGCAGGGCGGCCACGACCACGCCGCCCCCGGAGAGCAGGCCCACGAGTCCGGTCCACAGCTGGTCCCGCGCGGGGATGAACTCGCGGCGGTGGCGGGCCCACGCCACGAGCTCGGCGACGCCGCCGAGCACGAGGGCGGCGCCGGCCGCCACGCCCACCGCCGCCGGGGACCCCAGGAACAGCAGCACGATCACGCCGAGCATCCACGCGGCCGCCGCCAGGGACAGCGGGGAGCGCATGGCCACGGGCACCGGGTCGCGGCGCAGGTACTCCCACATCGCCGAACCGGAGAACGCCAGGTACAGCGCGAACATGACCTTCATCCACGTCAGGCCCGGCTCGGCGACGAACACGGTGGTCAGACCGAACGCCAGCGCCACCACGGCGCGGATCAGGATCGGCTTGAACACCACGGACGAGATCTCGAGGGGGGTCTGCACGGTAGCCACCGCCCCAGTCTAGGAGCAGTGCGGCCGCGGCCCGGCCCGCGCGTCACCGCCCGGACGCGCTCACCCGACGCCGAGCCGCATCCAGTCGTCGCGCCGGGCCCGCCAGCCGAGGGTGAGCGCCCGCATCCCCATGTAGACCCCTGCGAAGCCGAGCCAGAGCAGGCCCAGCTGCACGCCGGCGTCGGGCACGGCGGCGTTCGGTCCGGGCCAGGCCGCGGTCCAGCCGAATCCGCCCGTGGCGAGCTGCGCGAGCACCCAGAGCGCCGGCGCGTAGACCACGAGGTTCACGAGGCCGGCGAGGGCGAGGTAGCGGGCGTCGCCGGCGCCGATCAGCACGCCGTCCAGCACGAACACGTACCCGGCCACCGGCTGCCCGGCGGCCAGCACCCACAGGCCCACGGTGGCGGCGGCCTGCACGGTCGGGTCCGTGGTGAACAGCCCCGGCAGCACCGGTGCCGCCAGGGCCAGCACGGCCCCGGTCACGACGCCGAAGCCCAGCCCCCAGCGCACCATCGTCCGGGTGAGGCGACGGGCCGCATCCGGCCGGGCGGCCCCGAGCTCGGCGCCGATCAGGGCCTGCGCGGCGATCGCGAGGGCGTCGAGGGCGAACGCCAGCGTGGAGAACAGCGTGAAGACGAGCTGGTGCGCGGCGAGGGTGAGGTCGCCCGCGCCGGCGGCGGCCATGACGGTGATGAGGATGGCCGCGCGCAGGCTCGCGGTGCGCAGCAGCAGCCACGAGCCCACCTGGGCCGTGGCGCGCATGCCCGACGCACGGGGCGCCCACACCGTGCCCGAGCGGCGGAAGCGCGGGGCCAGCACGAACAGGTATGTCACGAGCATCGCCCACTGCACCACGGACGTACCGACGGCCGAGCCAGCTACGCCCCAGCCCAGCCCGTACACCAGGGCCACGTTCAGCCCGATGTTCGCGCCGAAGCCCACACCCGCCACCACGAGCGGCGTCACGGTGTCCTGGAGGCCGCGGAGCACCCCGGTGGCCGCGAGCACGGCCAGCAGGGCCGGCAGCCCCGGCATGGACCAGCGCAGGTAGGCGACGGCGTGGGCCTGCACCTCGCCCGTCGCGCCGAGGGCCGCCGTCAGCGCGGGGGCCGCGAGCCAGCCGAGGACGGCCAGCACCGCGCCGAGCAGCAGGCCCAGCCAGATGCCGTCGCGGCCGCGGTCCATCGCGGCGGCCGGGTTCCCCGCCCCGATCAGCCGGGCCACCGCCGGGGTGGTGGCGTAGGCCAGGAAGATCATGAGGCCGGTGAGCGTGTGCAGGATGGTGGTGCCGATCCCGACGCCGGCCAGCTGGGCCGTGCCCAGGTGCCCGATGATCGCGGTGTCGGCCAGCAGGAACAGCGGCTCCGCGATGAGCGCGCCGAACGCGGGGACCGCGAGCGCGAGGATGCGCCGCGTGAGGGCGCGCGCGTCCTGCGGGGCGGGCGCCGCCGTCGAGCCGGAGGGTCCTGCCATCTCAGCCCAGCAGGGCCAGCAGCGGGGCCAGCGCCGTGGTCGGGGCAGTGGGGCCGGGCAGCGTGTCCGGCAGCAGGGGGGCCACGAGGTAGAGCATCGCGATGGCGATGCCGTTGTTCACCATGTGCAGCAGCACCGCGTACCCGAACGAGCGGCCCATCAGGATGTAGGACACCGTGATCGCCACCGCGAGGGTCAGGTACGGGACGGTCTCCACGAGCCGGAAGTCGCCGCCGGTGCCGAGGAAGTGCAGGAGTGTGAACGCGAGCACGGAGACCACGGCGCACACCCACACGTTGATCCAGCGGGAGAGCTTGCCGATCAGCAGGTGGCGGAACAGGTACTCCTCCACGAGCGGGGCGGCCACCACGGTCATGAGGATCATGAGCACGGGCGGGGCCTGCGTGGTCATCTCCTCGAGCGCGGCCTGGTTGGCGCTGGTCTGCGCCTCCCCGATGAGGCTCAGCACGATCACGTTCACGACGATGCACGCCAGCCACGTGGCGGGCAGCAGCAACAGCTTCCACCACGTCCCCGTGCGGAACACCCGCAGCGACGTCACGAGCGGGCGCCAGGCCACGGCCAGCACGAGCACCACGAGGATCGCGTAGCTGACGATGTTCACCGTGAACCCGTCGCGGACCAGGTCGAACGCCTCGAGGTCACCGGGGACCAGGCCGAGCGACACCGCCAGCCACAGCCCCAGCCCGAGCACCATGAGCGCCACGTACACGAGCACCACGACGGCGTCGCCCCAGTGGAACCGACCCGGGGTCCAGTCCGGCGCGGGGCGGGCCGCGGGCCGGCGGCCGGGCCAGCCGGCGGGGACGCCACCGGGGGCGCCGGGGTGCCCGTGCAGGCTCGGGGCGACGGCGGCGCGGCGGGCGGACGGCCGGCCCGACGGCGGCCAGCCGGCGGGCGGACCGGCCGGCGGGCCAGAGGGAGGAACGCTCATGGCGGCCACGCTACCAACGGGGGCGGACGCGCCAGGCCGCGGGCGCCGTCGTCGGGAGCGGCTCCGTGGCCCACGCCACGCCCGCGCGCCCGCGACACGCGCGCGGTGGCGGCGGGCCGAACGCCTCGTCTACGGTGCTCCCCATGGCCTTGTTCTCCCAGCCGGTGTTCATCAACCTCCCGACGACGGACACCGAGCGGATCCGTGAGTTCTGGACGACCCTGGGCGCCACCGCAATGGACGACTACTCGGACGAGCACTCGGTGTGCATCGAGCTCACCGAGTCGACGTACGCGATGTACCTCAGCCCCGGCTACTACACCGACTTCATCGGCAACCGTGAGATCGCCGACTGCCTCACCACCAACTCCGCCCTCATGGCGCTGACCGTCGGCGACGCCGCGGCGGTGGACGCCCTGGCGGACCGGGCGATCGAGCTCGGCGCCGCCGAGGTGCCCCTGCCCGAGGACCTGCGCGAGGAGATGGCCGACTCCGGCATGCACTCCCGCGAGATCGTCGACCCGGACGGGCACCAGTGGGAGTTCGTCACCGCCTGAGCCCGCCGGCTCAGGCGCCGAGTCGCCCGGTGAGGCGCGCGTGCATCGCCGCGGAGGCCTCGTTCAGCCCCGTCACCTCGGCGTGGATCCCGTGCCGGGCGTACTTGGTCAGCACCGAGTCGAGCGCGGCCACAGTGGAGGCGTCCCACACGTGCGCGGCACTCATGTCGATCACGACGCGCGGCGGGTCGAGGGCGTACTCGAACTGCGAGTAGAGGTCGTTCGAGGACGCGAAGAACAGGGCGCCGTGCACGCGATACGTGACGGCGTCGCCGTCGTCGTGGACCTCGCGGACCACCGTGACCAGACGCGAGACGCGCTGAGCGAAGAGCACCAGCGCAGCGAGCACGCCCACACCCACGCCGATCGCGAGGTTGTGAGTGAGCACCGTGGCCGCCACGGTCACGACCATGACGGCGGTCTCCGAGCGCGGCATCGCGCGCAGGGTGGCGGGGCGCACCGAATGCCAATCGAAGGTGGCGGCGGCCACGAACATCATCACGCCCACGAGCGCGGCCATGGGGATCTGCGCCACGAAGCCGCCGAAGGCCACCACGAGCACCAGCAGGAACACGCCCGCGAGGAACGTGGAGATCCGGGTGCGGGCGCCGTTCGCCTTGACGTTCATCATGGTCTGCCCCACCACGGCGCAGCCGCCCATGCCGCCGAACAACCCCGAGACCACGTTCGCGACACCCTGCCCCCAGGACTCGCGCGTCTTGTCCGAGCGGGTGTCGGTGATGTCGTCCACGAGCTTCGCGGTGAGCAGGGACTCGAGCAACCCCACGAACGCGATGCCGACGCTGAACGGCAGGATCAACCGGAGGGTCTCCCACGTCAGCGGGACGTCCGGCAGGCCGAGCACGGGCAGCGCATCCGGCAGCGCGCCCCGGTCCCCCACGCGCGGCACGGCCAGGCCGGCGGCCATCACCAGGGCGGTGACCACGACGACGGCCACGAGCGTCGCCGGCACCGCCGTGGTGAGCCGCGGCAACAGCACCACGATCGCCAGGGCCAACGCCGTGAGCGGGTACACGAGCCACGGGACGCCGATCAGCTCGGGCAGCTGCGAGGTGAACACGAGGATGGCCAACGCGTTGACGAACCCCACCATCACCGAGCGCGGGACGAACCGCATGAGCCGGGCCACACCGAACACGCCGAGCAGGATCTGGATGACGCCGCCGAGGATGATCGCGGCAAGCAGGTGCCCCACCCCGTACGCGTGGGACAGCGGTGCGACGACCAGCGCCACCGCCCCCGTGGCCGCGGAGATCATGGCGGGCCGGCCGCCCACGATCGCGGTGGTGACGGCCATGGTGAAGGACGCGAACAGCCCGACGCGCGGATCCACGCCCGCGATGATCGAGAACGCGATGGCCTCCGGGATCAGGGCGAGCGCCACCACGACCGCGGCCAACACCTCGGTGCCCAGCAGCCGAGGGCTGCGCAGGGTGCGCAGGACGGACTGCCGCTGGAGCGGCGTGAGGGCAGGCGGGGGCGCGGCGGGTAAGGCGGGCATGCTCCCGAGGGTAGCGGTGCGCGGGCGGGGTGCCCGCCGGTGAGCGGGCCCGCCCGCCACCCCTCACGCCGTCCGCATCACCCGCACGGGGTCGCGGAACGCGGCGAACGCCGCCGGGGCGAGGCTGGCCAGCAGCGCGGTGAGGGCGGCCAGCACGGCCACCGCCGCCACGAAGTCCACCCCCAGCGTCCCGCCCTGGCCGGCGACGACGGCGTACCCGGCTCCGGAGCCCAGCACGGCGCCCAGCAGCGCAGGCACGGCGGTGCGCACGGCCACGAGCAGGATCAGGTCTCCGCGGCCGATGCCGAGGGTGCGGCGGCGGCCGAGGTCGCGGCGGCGGATGAGGACGTCGGCGAGCACCACGATGGACACGAAGAACGCGCCGGCTCCGAGGATCAGCAGCAGCAGGGAGCGTCCGAGCCCGGCGAGCTCGCCGGTGATCACCTGGTTGCCGGCGGAGAGGGCACGGGCGGTCTGGATGGAGGAGGCGCGCGGGTCGGGGTCGATCACGGCGAGCGCGGCCTCCTGCATGGCGCGGGTGCCGGCGGTGTCGGCGGCGAGGACGCGGACCTGCTGCATCACGAGGGCGTCCGGGGCGGCGGGGACGGTGAGGGCGTAGCCGTCGAGGTCCTGGAAGGGGTCCTGGGCCTGGAACGCCCCGACGACGGCCCACTGGCCGCCGTCCGTGGCCTCGATCGCTCCGGAGGGCTGGGCGAGGCCGAGCTCGGCGAGCTTGGCCTCGGGGACCACCACCTCGCCGGGGGCGGGCAGGCGGCCGCGGGTCAGCACGATGCCACGGTCCAGGGTGCCGACCACGTTCGTCACGGCCACGCGGGCGCCGCCCCGGCCGATCCCGGTGTTCACGGCGTCCATGGGCGAGTCCCGGGCGAGGGCGGCCTCGGCGGTGTCGAGTCCGGCGAGGGTGGCCGCGGTGGCGCCGGTGAGGAAACCGGTGCCGCCGGTGTCGGTGACGGTGAGCACGCGGGCGCCGGGGCCGGAGAGCTCTGCGGCGACGGCCGCCTCGGTGGCGGCCTGCCTGCCCACGGTGGCCACGGCGGCGAAGCACATGGCGGCCACCACGAGCAGCACGAGGGCGGAGGGCACGGGAGAGGTGCGTGCGGCGGTGACGGCTTCACGCAGCAGGGTGCGCAGGTTCATGGGCGGTCCTCCCGGTTCACAGCCGAACCACCTCGTCGGCGCGGGCGACGACGGCGGGGTCGTGGGTGGCGACCACCACGGTGCGCCCCTCGGCGGCGGCATCGGCGAGGGCGTCCATGACGAGGCCGGCATTGTCCGGGTCGAGGTTGCCCGTGGGCTCGTCCGCGAGGACGACGGCGGGCGCGTTCACGAGGGCGCGGCACACGGCCACCCGCTGCGCCTGCCCGCCGGAGACCTGCCCGGGCCGGTGGTCGGCGCGGTGGGCGAGGCCGAAGCGCTCGAGCAGCGCCCGTGCCCGGTCCTCGAGCGTCTGGCGCTCCAGCCCGGCGTAGAGGCCGGGCTCCACCACGGAGTCCAGGATGGGGCGGGACGGGTCCAGCTCCGAGTCCTGGAACACGAATCCCACGGAGGTGGCGCGCAGGCGGGAGCGTTCCCGGTCCGGGCGGGTGGAGGCGTCGACGTCGCCGAGGCGCACCACTCCGGAGGTGGGCGTGAGCATGAGCCCGAGCACGTACAGGAGGGTGGACTTGCCGCGCCCGGAGGGCCCGGTGAGGGCGGTGACGGCGCCCGGCGTGAACGCGTGGGTGAGGCCGTCGAACAGCTCCTCGGCGGCGCGGGTGTAGGCGAAGCGCAGGTCCTCGACGGCGAGGGCGGCGGGGACGACGGGGGCGGCGGGCGTGCCCGGGGTGGCGGGCCCCGTCATCGGGTGCCGTTCAGCACGCGCACCTGCTCGCCGGCGTCCACGCCGTCCACGACGGCGAGGCCGTCGGCGGAGCCGAGGACGGTGACGGTGCGGTCCTCCGCGGCGCCGTCCCGGACCACCGTGACCGTCGCGGCGCCGTCTGGCTGGGTGCGCAGGGCGGACACGGGGACCACGGGCCCGGAGACGGGCGGGACCACGCTGACCTGGGAGAGCAGGGAGGTGGTGGCGTCGGCGGGCAGGGTGTCGCAGTCCTCGCCGCAGACCACGCCGCCGTCCGGGGCGGTGAGGGTGATGCGGATCAGGCCCTGCTCGTCGGAGGTGGACTCGCCGGCGACGGCCTTCCATTCGTGTTCGCCGTGGGGCACGGTGACCTGGGTGCCGGCCGGGATGAGGGCGGCCTGCTCCTGGTTGACCTCGAGGGCGAAGTCCGGTTGGTCGCCGGGGCGGGCCACCACGTTCTCGCCGCCGGCGAGGGTGGTGCCGACGGCGGTGGTCTTCGCGTCCACGCTGAGGGGCGCGGGGAGGGCGTCGAGGACCACGAGCTGGCCGAGCTCCACGGTGTCCGCGGCGGGGTAGCCGCGTTCGGTGAGCCAGTCGTCCCAGGCGTCCGCGGTGGCCTCGTCCCACGTGCCGGTGGCCTCCACCTTCGCGCCGGTGGCGGCGAGCATGCGCTGGAACGCGGCGACGTCGTCGCCGGAAGTGCCCTCCCCGAGAGGGCGCCACTGGGGAAGCTCGCCCTGGAGGACGAGCACGGGCTTCTGGGCGACGGCGTACAGCACCTCCCCGGCAGCCACCTCGCCGGACTCTCCGGCCCGGGTGACGACGCCGGTCAGCGCGTTCACCGCCGCCGGCGTCTGCTCGCGCGACACGGAGACGCCGAGGGTGATGACGCGGCCGAGCTCCTGCTCGGCGACGGTGACGAGGGCGCTCGCGGCCGGACGCTGCTCGGCCTGAGCCGGAGGGGTGAGCGTGACCCGGCCGGCCCAGAAGGCGAGCGCGGCGACGGCCACGAGCGCAAGGACGAGGGCGGCCCAGCGGGCGGGGCGATTCATCCGGATGACCCCCAGAAGACATCCTGCGGCGGAAGCTCCGGGCATGTCTGCGCGACCTCGGCCTGGCGTTCTGCCGACACGCCCCTCATGCTGTCCGCGAAGGGCCACCACTGGTGGCGGCCTGGAGTGTAGAACGCGGAGACGAATGCCTCTTTGGAGGGGCGCGCGGAGGTGTCGACCGTGTAGCCGTAGGCCTCGAGACACGGGATGAGGTATTGGTCCCAGTAGTCATAGACGAGGCGGAGCTGCGGATCGGTCCAGTCCTGGGTGTAGCTCGGATCCACCGGGTGCTGTGCGTAGCAGGTCACGTAGGCCGCCTCGAAAGCAGACCTCTGGGACTCAGGTGGGGTGTCGATCTGAATTCCCCCGGTCGGACCGACCGAGTTCGGCCACCCGGCCTCGGCCAGGCATGTGGACACCATGCGGTCCGACTCGAGGGACGTGGCGTACCACCCGGAGCGCTCCACCTGAGGCGGCGCGGGCATTCCCGCCCCCTGAGCGTGCCGCGCGACTTGCTCACGGTAGGCGCGCTCCTTCTCCGCCTCCGTCGTCAGGAGGGGTTCGATCCTCTCGGTGGGAACCCACTGCGAGGCGTCCCAGGTCTTCTCGGCCGTCGCGGTGGGGGGAGCGGCGACCGTGGATGAACCGCCGAGGCCCGCAGACTCCCGACCGACGCAGCCGGTGAGGGTCAGGGCGACGGCCGCCACCAGGGCGGCCGTCGCAGGAATGCGTAATGAAGTCATCGGTGCCGGCGAGTCAGTACGGGTAGTAGCAGTAGCCGTAGGTGCCCGACAGGAGGAGTCCTGCGCTGCAGTCCTGCCGACCGGAGTCCGTCAGCGCCTGCGCTGGCACCGCACCGGAGACGGCCAACGGTCCAGCGACGGCCACGCCGGCACCGACCTTAGAAATCCGCTGCTTCATACCCATGTCGCTCCTCCTTATGGTTCACGCTCAGTCGTGATCTGCGTCACACTCTATGAAGGTGCTCGCCCTGTGTCCAGAGAATTCTCGGTCGGTCCACAGACGTGCCCCACCAGGGAGTCAAGAGGGTCCTGCGCGTGACGGATGCGCAATCTCAGGGGACGAATGAGCGCGGCCACACCGGCAGGGGTGGCCCGACGATCGGGTTTCGATACTCCCGTCACCGCCGCGCGCCCTAGGGCATGTCTGACAATCGTTTTGACCATGCGATCACAGCATTCAGGACCACAGCGGCCCTGTAGATGATCGCGTA
>NZ_JAGXJK010000319.1:0-249 GCF_019091605.1 Micrococcus sp. GbtcB5 | reverse complement strand
CCCGGCGGCTGCCCAGGCGGCACGTCAGCCCTGCACCGCGTAGACGATGTCGACGCGGCCCTCGATCTTGCCGTGGCGCATCTCCTCGAACACGTCGTTGACCACGGTGAGCGGGCGGGTGTGGAACGTCGGGTGGATCTTCCCGGCCGCGAAGAACTCGAGCGCCTCGACCATGACCTGCCGGGTGCCCACGATCGAGCCGCGGATGGTCAGGCCCCTGAGGACGATGGCGAAGATCGGCGCGGGAAA
>NZ_JAGXJK010000318.1:0-249 GCF_019091605.1 Micrococcus sp. GbtcB5 | reverse complement strand
CCCAGCGGATGCCCACCTTGGCCCGGTGGGCGAAGCCACCGGCGCGCAGCGCCTCGGTGACGGACAGGTAGGCGCCCGGCAGGTCCACGTACTTGCCCACGAGCGCCACCGTGAGCCCGTGCTCCGGGTGGTGCACGGCGTCCATGAGGGCATCCCACGCGGTCCAGTCCACGTCCTTGAACTACAGGTCCAGGGACTGCACCACGTGGGCGTCGAGGCCCTGGTCGTGGATGACGCGGGGGATGTCGT
>NZ_JAGXJK010000317.1:0-249 GCF_019091605.1 Micrococcus sp. GbtcB5 | reverse complement strand
GTGCCCGGCGGCGAGGACGGCCCGGTCAGGACCCCCAGGAAAGACGGTGTCGCGGGCGCGCCGTGCCCTCGCGGCCCACCCGCGCCGCCCGCGTGCCCTTCTCCGGATGGCTCGCCCTGGGCAGCGCCGGGCTGGCACTGCTGGCCCCCCCCCCCTACATCCTCGAGGGCCCCGGCCCCGCCGTGGACCTGCTGGGCGAACGCGAGGGCCGACCCGTGCTGCGCGTCGAGGGCGGCGAGGCGGACCCGG
>NZ_JAGXJK010000316.1:0-249 GCF_019091605.1 Micrococcus sp. GbtcB5 | reverse complement strand
GCGAGCCCGGACTGGTCCTGGGGGCACCAGTTGACCGGGGAGTCCTACCGGTACGCCAGGCCCTTGCGGTACAGCTGCTGGAACCGCCACTGGGTCCACCGGTAGTACTCGGGGTCCGAGGTGTGCAGCTCACGGGACCAGCCCACGGCGATGCCGTACCGCTGGAAGGAGCGCTTCTGCGTCACGATGTTCGCGTAGGTCCACTCGGCCGGGTGGGCGTCGCGCTTGATGGCGGCGTTCTCGGCCGGC
>NZ_JAGXJK010000315.1:0-249 GCF_019091605.1 Micrococcus sp. GbtcB5 | reverse complement strand
CCCTCTCGGAAGGACACCCATGCGTGAGCGCGTCGCCCTGATCGGAGCCGGCCCGCCCGGCATGGCCCTGCTGAGGAGCCTCGCCCTGGCCGAGGACGCGGGGGCGGCGGTCCCGGAGGTCGTGGCGTACGAGCGCCAGGACGACTGGGGCGGCCAGTGGAACCTGGACTGGCGCACCGGCGCGGACCGCCACGGCGAGCCCGGGCACTCCGCCATGGACCGGGACCTGTGGATCAACGGGCCCAAGGA
>NZ_JAGXJK010000314.1:0-250 GCF_019091605.1 Micrococcus sp. GbtcB5 | reverse complement strand
GATTATGAGCTGTCTCATTTAGGCGAGGCACTAAAAGAGAAAGCAGCGCGTTTAGCAAAGCAAGCGGGCAACGAAAGCGGGAAGGAAGTATATGTTGCGGGAGCAATGGGGCCGACAACGTAGGCGATTAGTGTTACTGGTGGTGTGACGTTTGAAGAATTAATTGAAGCCTATACACGGCAGGCAAGAGGCTTATTAAATGGCGACGTAGATGTATTACTCGTCGAGACGAGTCAAGATATGCGTAACG
>NZ_JAGXJK010000313.1:0-250 GCF_019091605.1 Micrococcus sp. GbtcB5 | reverse complement strand
AATTTAAAGAAGGTCAAGATTTTGTACTTATTAATCTAGCTGACGTTAAAGAAAACACTGAAGTTGTAGTAACAATCGTTGGTGCTACTGACTTTGCTGGTAACTTAATTTCTCCAAACCCAGCAAAAGTAAAAATGAAAAAACAAGCGATCGATAAAACTGCACCAAAAGTAACAGGTGTAGAAGCTGTTTCTAACAACCAATTAAAAGTAACATTCTCTAAAGACTTTACAGCAACAGCATTAGAGGC
>NZ_JAGXJK010000312.1:0-250 GCF_019091605.1 Micrococcus sp. GbtcB5 | reverse complement strand
GTAGCCGAGGGAGTCGAAGGCGCCGGCCTTGATCATGGACTCGATGGTGCGCTTGCTGCACACCACGAGCGGCACCTTCGCCAGGAAGTCGCCGAAGCCCGCGTACGAGCCCTTCTCCTCGCGCCCCTGGACCATGCCCTTGACCACGTTGGCGCCCACGATGCGGACGGCGCCCATGCCGGAGCGGAAGACCCCGCCGACGGGGGTGAAGGTCAGGTGGGACTCCGTCACGGCCGGGGGCAGCACGGTG
>NZ_JAGXJK010000311.1:0-250 GCF_019091605.1 Micrococcus sp. GbtcB5 | reverse complement strand
GCCGAGCCGGCGCAGCAGGAGGTGGCCACCGATCTCCACGCCACGTCCCCCGCGGAGGACGAGGACGAGAAGGCCGCCGCCCCCGAGCAGCTGGGCTCGACCGACCCGCAGAAGCAGACCGACCTGGACGCCGCACACCTGCTGGAGCAGGCCACCACCCAGGCCCCGATGATCCTGATGCACGGCGAGCTCAAGCTCGTCGGTGCCCAGGGCCAGGCCCCCGTCACCGCGGCCACCGGCGAGGTCTCGG
>NZ_JAGXJK010000310.1:0-250 GCF_019091605.1 Micrococcus sp. GbtcB5 | reverse complement strand
CGGACCGGCTCGCCGCGCTCACCGCCGTGGCCGCCCGCCTGGGGATCACCGTGGACGAGGACGAGACGTCGCTCGGCTTCCCGGGCACGGTCGCGTCGGGGCCGCTGTCCCCCGCCGCCCTCGTGACCTACCACGATCACCGGATGGCGACCTTCGCCGCCGTCGTCGGCCTGCGCGTGCCGGGGGCCGGCATCGTGGACGGGGCGGCCACCCCGGAGACGGTGCCGGACTTCCCCCCACTGTGGGCCGC
>NZ_JAGXJK010000031.1:0-21726 GCF_019091605.1 Micrococcus sp. GbtcB5 | reverse complement strand
GACGGCAACCTCATCCGCGTCAGCCCCATCGACTGATCTTGGGTAAGCCCCTCAGCGGTGGGGGCGAGTTCACGCTCGCCGCCACCATTGAGCCTGGCCGTCATCACCGTCGTGCCGAGTGGTGGGAGCCCCCGACGGAGCCAGGACCTACGTTTCAGGTCGTGCCTGATCCGTTGTCTCCGAGAGATGCCACCGCGTGTCGTGTGAACTCTTCACTGCATCTCGACACATGCGCCGGGGCACTGTAGTTGTCAAGATTTCAGACCCTGAAGCCGGTATGAAACATATCTGCGCGTTTGTGAAATCTTCGCTGCATCTCGACAGCCGCCCACGGCATCCTCGCGGCGACGACGACGTTCGAGGAGCAGCCCCGGCCCGAGCCGGTCCCTGTGGACCGGCGCAGGCGCTGACGTCGGGGTGATGGCCCCGCGCTCCTGAACACCGTTCAATGAACACTGTTAGAGTCCGTCGGGTCAGACCCACCCGGGGCCGAGCCCCGCCCACACCGGAGAGGCCCGCATGAGCGCCACCCAGGACGCCCCCGCCGTCGACCCCCGCCCCGCCGCCCTCGACCCCGAGGCCCTCGTGGACCGCATCGAGGCGGGCCACCGCCTCACCGCTGAGGAGGCCGTCGCTGTGCTGGACGCCCCGGACGCGGACACGTTCCGCATCGTCGCGGCGGCCTCGCGCCTGCGCGAGAAGCACTTCGGCCGCACGGTCAAGGTCAACTACCTGGTCAGCCTCAAGACCGGCCTCTGCCCGGAGAACTGCACCTATTGCTCCCAGCGGCTCGGCACCGAGGCCGAGATCCTGCGCTACACGTGGCTCAAGCCGGAGGAGGCCGTCCGCCAGGCGGGCCTGGGCATCGCGGGCGGCGCCTCGCGCGTGTGCATGGTGGCCTCCGGCACCGGCCCCACGGACCGCGACGTCGACCGCGTGGCCGGCATGGTCGGCGACCTCAAGGCCCAGCACCCGGAGGTCGAGGTGTGCGCGTGCCTCGGCTTCCTCAAGGACGGCCAGGCCGAGAAGCTCAAGGACGCCGGCGTCGACGCCTACAACCACAACCTCAACACGGCCGAGTCCCACTACGAGTCCATCTGCACCTCCCACACCTACGAGCAGCGCGTGGACACCGTGCAGCGGGCCGGCGCCGCCGGCCTGTCCTCCTGCAGTGGCCTGATCGCGGGCATGGGGGAGACGCACGAGCAGCTCGTCGAGGCCGTCCTCGCGCTCCGCGACCTGGACTCCGACTCCATCCCCGTCAACTTCCTCATGCCCTTCGACGGCACCCCGCTGCAGGGCCACCAGCAGCTCACGCCCCTCGAGTGTCTCCGGATCCTCGCCATGGTCCGCCTGGCGTGCCCGGACAAGGAGCTGCGCATCGCCGGCGGCCGCGAGATGCACCTGCGCTCCCTGCAGCCGGTCGGCCTGCAGGTGGCCAACTCGATCTTCCTCGGCGACTACCTCACCTCCGAGGGCCAGGACGCCGAGGCGGACCTGCAGATGATCGCCGACGCCGGCTTCAGCGTGCTCGGCGCCGAGGAGCGTGCACAGCAGGCCGCGGCCGACGACGGCGCCCCGGCCGGCGGCTGCTGCGCCGGCACGGACGACGCCGGCCCGTGCGGCTCCGGTGCGGCCGTCGCCTCGGAGGCCGGGGCCGCGGAGGACGCCCGACCCGACACGGGCGCCGAGGGCGCCGTGAAGCCCGAGCTGCGCCGTCGGGGCGCGGGCACGGCCGAGCCCGCCAACGCCTGAGCGCACCGTGACCGCCCCCGCTGAAGCCGGCCTCCTCGACCGCGACGCCGCCCACCTCTGGCACCCCTACGGGACCGCCGGCGCCCGCCAGCTCTACGCCGTGCGCGGTGCCCGGGGCGTCCACCTCGACCTCGAGGGGCCGGGCGGGGAGCGTCACCGCGCCATCGACGCGATGGCGTCCTGGTGGTCCGTGGTGCACGGGCACGGGCACCCCGCGCTCGTCGAGGCCCTGACCCGGCAGGCCGCGGCCTTCCCGCACGTCATGTTCGGCGGGCTCACGCACGCGCCCGCCGTCGACCTGGCGGAACGGCTCGTCGCGCACACCCCCGCCGCGCTCGAGCACGTGTTCCTCGCCGACTCCGGCTCGGTCTCGGTGGAGGTCGCGCTCAAGCTCGCCCTCCAGTACCAGGCGACGCGCGGCCGGCCCAGCCGCCGCCGATTCCTCACGGTCCGCGGCGGCTACCACGGGGACACCGCCGCGCCCATGGGCGTGTGCGATCCCGTGGACGGCATGCACGCGGCCTTCACCTCGCTCGTGGCTCGGCATCTGTTCCTGCCCCGCCCGCCGGCGGCACGCTGGGTGCCCGAGGGCGTCGCCGCGGCACCCACGGCACCCGACGCCGCTCCGGCCGGCCACTGGGAGGCCGACGACGCCGCCCTCGCCGCGTGGGAGGACGAGGCCCGCGCCTTCACCGCCGCGCATGCGGACGAGATCGCCGGCGTGATCCTTGAACCCGTGCTCCAGGGGGCGGGGGGCATGCGCGTCTACGACCCGCGCTGCCTCACCGTGCTGCGCGAGCTGTGCGACGAGCACGGGCTCCTGCTCATCGCCGACGAGATCGCCACTGGCTTCGGCCGCACCGGCCGCTGGCTCGCGTGCGAAGGGGCCGGCGTCGCCCCGGACGTGCTGTGCCTCGGCAAGGCGCTCACCGGCGGCACCATGACGGGCGCGGCCATGCTGTGCACCGCCGAGGTCGCCGAGACGGTCTCCCGGCGGGAACGGGGCATGCCCGGGGCTCTCCTGCACGGGCCCACGTTCATGGGCAACCCGCTGATGTGCGCGGTCGCCTCCGCGTCCCTCGACCTGCTCACCGACCCGCGCGACGGCTGGGCCGCCCAGGTGCCCCGCGTCGAGGCCGGGCTGCGCGCCGGGCTGGCGGCGGCCGCCGACCTGCCCGCGGTCACCGACGTACGGGTCCTGGGTGCGGTCGGCGTCGTGGAGCTGGACCGGACCGTGGACGTCGAGCCCGTCACTCGGGCCGCCGTCGCCCGCGGTGCGTGGGTGCGCCCCTTCCGGCGGCTGGTGTACGTGATGCCGCCCTACGTGAGCACCGACGACGACGTCGCCACGATCTGCGCGGCCGTCACCGGGGCCGTCGAGGAGGTCTGCGCATGAGCACCGCCGAGGCCGGCGCGGCCACGAGCACGCCCGCCGACCCCTGGTCCTCGTGGCTGGGCTCCCGGGCCGCCGTCCGCGCGCGCCGCGGCCTGGAGCGCCGCGCCGAACCGCCGGAGCCGGGCGCGCCGTCGTCGGACGTCGTGGACCTGGCCGCCAACGACTACCTGGGCCTGGCCGCCCACCCGGACGTGCGGGCCGCCGCCGCGCGCGTCGCCACCGAGGGACCGGTCGGGGCGCGGGCCTCCCGCGTCGTCACGGGGACGCATCCCGCGCACGCCGACCTCGAGTCCGCCGCCGCCGCGCTGGCCGGCGCGGATGCCGCCCTCGCCTTCTCCTCCGGCTACACCGCGAACCTCGGCGTCCTCGGCGCCCTGGCCGGGCCGGGCACTGCCTTCCTCCTGGACGAGCACGCCCACGCGAGCCTGCGCGACGGCACCGCCCTCGCCGCCACCGCCCGCTCAGGGGCGTTCGCCCCCCTGCCGGGCGCGTCGGTCACCACGGTGGAGCACAACAGCGTGCCCGCCTTCCGGGCCGCCCTCGGCCGGCTGCGCGCCGAAGGGCGGGCGCGACGGATCGTGCTGGTGGTCGAGTCCCTGTACTCCGTGCTGGGGGACGAGGCCGACCTGCCTGCCCTGGCCGCCCTGGCCGCCGAACACGGCGCCCTGCTCGTGGTGGACGAGGCCCACTCGCTCGGCGTGGTCCCCGGCGGCAGCCGCACGGGCGCCCTGGGACTGTGGGCGGGGCAGGCGCCCGTCGTGGTCACCGCCACCTGCTCGAAGGCCCTCGGCGGCCAGGGCGGTCTGGCCCTGTTCGGCGGGCCCGACGCGCGGTCCTGGCGCGACCACGTGCTCAACACCGCCCGCACCTTCGTCTTCGACACGGCCCTGGCCCCCGTGCTCGCCGCCTCCGCGGCGGCCGCCTGCCGGATCGCCGCCACGGGGGAGCCCGCGGCACGGCTCGCGCGGGCCCGGGAGACGGCCGTGGACGTCTTCACCCGCCGGCCCGAGCTGGCCGGGCACGTGGAGGTCGGGGCGGGCGCCGTCCACTCGATCCGCATGCCCGGACCGGAGCAGGCCGTCGCCGCGGCCGCGGAGCTGCGCGCGCACGGCGTCCTCGTGGGATGCTTCCGCCCGCCCAGCGTGCCCGACGGCATCGCCCGCCTCCGCGTGAGCGTGACCACCGCCGTCCCCGAGCCCCGGCTGCGGGCGGCGCTGGAGGCGGTGGCGAGCGTGGCCGCCCGGGCGTGGGGCGCGTCCACGGGCTGCCCGTTCGCCCACGGCGACCCACGGCCGGAGGCCGTGCGCGGCGACCACCTGCGGATCTCCGATCCCGCCGACCTGCGGCGCGTGCTCACCGACCCCGGGACGTTCGCCTCGGACAACGCCCTCACGGCGGTCGTCCCGCTGAGCGGCCCGGCCCGCCGCATCCTGGCCGCCGCCCGCTTCCGGCTGCCGCCCGTGCTCGCCTCCGCCGGCGGGGAGGAGCACCGGGCGGTGCGTCGCGTCGTGGCACCGTTCTTCTCCCCGGCGAAGGTGCGCGAAGCCCGCGGCCGGATCCTCGCGACCACCCGGATGGCCCTCACGGCCGCCCTCGCGGACACCGGCCGCGCAGGCGGGGCCGTGGACCTGGCGACCACCGTGGCGGCAGCGGTCCCGGCGCGCGTGATGTCCGCCCTGACCGGCGTGCCCAACCCGCCCGAGGCGCAGCTGCACCGCTGGAGCGCCGACTCCCTCGAACTGTTCTGGGGCTGGCCGGACGAGGACCGCCAGCTGCGGCTCGCCCGCTCCGCCGCCGACTTCCACCGGTGGCTGCGCGGGGCCGTCGTCGAGGCGCGCGGGGACGACGCACAGCCCGGCAACCTGTTCGCGGCGCTGCACGAGGCCGGCGTCGACGACGAGCGGATCGTCTCCCTCGGCTACTTCCTGGTGATCGCCGGGCAGGAGACCACCCGGCTGCTCATCTCCACCGCGCTCACCCGCGCCCTGGCCGACCCCGCCCGCTGGGCCGCGCTCGGCGCCGGGGCGGACGGGGGCGCCGGAGCCGATGCGGCGGAGGCGGCCGCGGCCGAGCTCGTGGCCGAGTGCCTCCGGACGAGCTCCTCGGTGCCCACCTGGCGGCGCCTCGCCACGGCGGACGTCCGCGTCGGCGAGCACGAGGTCCGCGCCGGCGACGAGCTCCTGCTGCACCTCAGCGGCGAACAGCACGACGACGCCCGGCTCGCCTTCGGCTTCGGCCTGCATCGCTGCCTCGGGGCCGGGCTCGCGGAGCTCGAGACCGCCCTCGTGGTCCGCGAGGTCGCCCGCCTGCTGCCGGACGCCCGGCTCACCGGGCCGCCGGCGACGTGGCTGCGCCTGCTCTCCTTCCAGGCGCCGCAGCACGTGCTCGTGACGCCCGGACCGTGGCACGGCGGCGAGGACATCCGAATCGAGCAGAGTGGAGTGGACACATGCGCATCGAGGTCGTGACCGGCACGGACACGGACGTCGGCAAGACGTGGGGCACCGCCGCGCTCGCGGCCCGTGCCCTGGTGGCCGGGCTCCGCGTGCACGTGGACAAGCCGGTGCAGACGGGCGTCGCACCGGGGGAGGCCGGCGACGTCGAGACCGTCCGGGACCTGGTGGCCGCGGCCGCCGCATCCGGCGCGCTCGACGCCGCCGCTCCGGCCCGCCTGACCGTGTCCGAGGGGGCGCGGGTCGGCCCCGCGATGGCCCCCGTGGACGCGGTCGCCCACGCGGGGGAGGGGACGCCCCCTCTGCCGCCTCTGGGTGAGCAGCTGGGCCGGTGGCGTGGCCTCGCCGCGGGCGTCGACCACCTGCTCATCGAGGGCGCCGGCGGGATCACCGTGGCGTGGACCGAGGCCGACGAGGGGCCTGTGGACGCCGTGCGCGCGCTGCGGGCGGCCGGGCTCGACGCGGGGTTGACGGTCGTGGCGCGCCCCGGGCTGGGCACGCAGAACCACGCGCGCCTCACGGTGGAGCACGCCGCCGCCCGTGGCGTGGCGCCGGAGCGGATCCTCGTCAGCGGCGTGGCCGCGGACCCAGACCCCGTCGAGCGGGCCAACCTCGTGTTCCTGGCCCGCCTGGCCGGCGCCCACGGGGCGGTGCTGGAGACGGTGCCGCGGGGCACCCCGCCGCGCGTCATGTCGGTGCGTTGACCGCCGTCGTCGGGAGCGTGCTCAGCGAACGGCGCGGATCCGCCGCACCACGCACACCACGATCACCGCGAGACCGGTGAGGGCGCTGACGGCCACGAGGGCGAGGCCGCCCACGAGGCCGACGTCCATCGCGGTGCTCTTGCCGAGCAGGTCCATGAGCACCGGGGTCGTGGCGCCGGAGTCCGGGTGGTCGCCGCCGTCGGGGAAGATGATCGCGGCCAGCGCGAAGGACCCCCAGGAGACGCCCAGCAGCGTGTGCAGCAGGCGCCCCAGCCGGATGCCGCCCCGCTGCTCATCCTGCGGGTTCACGCGGGGCAGGAGGAACAGGCTTCCCACCAGGACCATGAGGACGAGTTCGTGGGGCAGGGCGCCGAAGACCATGTAGATGACCGTCATCCAGCCGTTCGCGCCGAAGTTGGAGCGCAGGGCGAGCGCGATCAAGGGCAGGGCGAGGAGGGCCAGCGCCCACGGCAGCACGGCCCAGGGACGCCACGTGCCCACGCTCGGACCCTTGCGGGTGGGGGTCGGGGAGGGGAAGTCCGAGTGCTGGGTGTGGGGCGCTGCGGTGCTCATGGCGTCAGCGTAGCCAGAGGGTGGCATCCGTCACGCTGGTAGGATTCGGGGGTACGGCCTCCGCGTGCACCGCAAGGGGGCGTTTTCCATGTACGGGCCGGTCCGGGGCGACCCGCGGCCCTGAGGAGAGATGCAGATGCCAGCGATCGCGATCGTCGGAGCCCAGTGGGGCGACGAGGGCAAGGGCAAGGCCACCGACCTGCTGGGCGGCCGAGTGGACTACGTCGTCAAGCCGAACGGCGGCAACAACGCCGGGCACACCGTCGTCGTCAACGGGGAGAAGTTCGAGCTCAAGCTGCTGCCCGCCGGCATCCTCTCGCCCAACGCGGTGCCGGTGATCGGCAACGGCGTGGTGGTGAACCTGGAGGCGCTGTTCGAGGAGATCGACGGGCTCGAGTCCCGCGGCCACTCGTGCGAGCACCTGAAGATCTCCGCCAACGCCCACCTCGTGGCGCCGTACCACCAGACCATGGACAAGGTGACCGAGCGGTTCCTGGGCAAGCGCGCGATCGGCACCACCGGCCGCGGCATCGGCCCCACCTACATGGACAAGGTGGCCCGCCTGGGCATCCGCGTGCAGGACATCTTCGACGAGTCGATCCTGCGCCAGAAGATCGAGGGCGCCCTGCGGCAGAAGAACGAGCTGCTGGTGAAGCTCTACAACCGCCGCGCCGTCACCGTGGACGAGATCGCCGAGTACTTCCTGGGCTACGCGGACCGCCTGCGCCCCATGGTCGTGGACTCCGTGAACCTGCTCAACGACGCCCTGGACGAGGGCAAGGTGGTGCTCATGGAGGGCGGCCAGGCCACCTACCTGGACGTGGACCACGGCACCTACCCGTTCGTGACCTCGTCCAACCCGACCGCCGGCGGCGCGGCCGTGGGCGCGGGCATCGGCCCCACCCGCTTCTCCCGGACCATCGGCATCGTGAAGGCCTACACCACGCGCGTCGGCGCCGGCCCGTTCCCCACGGAGCTCTTCGACGAGATGGGCGAGCAGCTGCGCACCACCGGCGGCGAGTTCGGCGTGAACACCGGCCGCCCGCGGCGCACCGGCTGGTACGACGCCGTCATGGCCCACTACGCCGCGCGGATCAACGGCTTCACGGACTACTTCCTCACCAAGCTGGACGTGCTCACCGGCATCGAGAAGATCCCGGTGTGCGTGGCCTACGAGGTGGACGGCGTGCGCCACGACCGCATGCCCATGACCCAGACCGAGTTCCATCACGCGAAGCCGGTGTACGAGCACTTCGACGGGTGGACCGAGGACATCTCCGGTGCCCGCACGTTCACGGATCTGCCGCTGAACGCCCAGCGCTACGTGGAGGCCCTCGAGAAGCTCTCCGGGTGCCGGATCTCCGCGATCGGCGTGGGCCCGGGCCGCGACCAGGTGGTCCAGGTCCGGGACCTCATCGAGGACTGACCCGGCCCGCCGCCCCGCCCCCGGCCCACCCTGGCCTGCACTTTCGAACGTGAAAGAGGGCGAATGGGCGCTTTCGAACGTGAGATAGGCCCTATCTCACGTTCGAAAGCGCCCGGGGGTCCGCCGGTCAGTCGGCCAGGCGGCCCGTCGTCGGGAAGCGGTCCCACACGCGGTGCGCGGGCAGGAGCTGCTTCAGCGCCGCCACGGCGGCCGCGCCGTCCGCCGCGGACTCGACGCCCTTGCCGGACACCTGGGCGGCAGCGAGGACGGCCTCCGCCGGCTCGAGGGCGAGGATCGCCTTCGAGTGGCGCCACATCTCCTGCAGCACCTTGACGACGCGCGGGTCCACCGCCTCGGAGTCGGCGGCGCCGGCCTTCTGGTCCAGGCTGGGGGCGGCGTCTGCGGCGGGGGCCGCCGGCGAGGCCACGACCACGGCATCCAGCTCGATGGACGCGGCGGTCAGGTAGGTCCGCTGGGCCACGATCTCCCCGGCCACGGGGCCGCCCTTCGGTGCGATGACCAGCGGGACCATGCCCGCACCGTGGATGCCCTGCACGAGGGCGTCCAGCTCCTTCTCGTCCACGGACTCGCCCACCACGACGCCGACCTGACGGCCGTCGAGCGGCCACGCGCCGCCGATCTGGGACAGCACGGGGGAGGGCTGCACGTCGGCCGGGGTCTCGGTCGGCGCGGGAACGGGGATGCCCAGGCCGTCCGCGACCTGCTGGGCCAGTCGCGTGTCGATCGCGGCGAGGTGGGCCAGCTGGCGCTCGCGGATGGTCTGCTCGTAGCACTTGCCGAGCTCGAACGTGTACGCCTGCGCCACGTGCTCGCGCTCCACCTCGGAGAGGGAGAGGAAGAACAGGCGCGCCTGCGAGAAGTGGTCGTCGAAGGACGCGGCGTGCGCGCGCTCCTTCACCGAGGCCGGCAGCGGCTCCGGGTGCTCGATGAACGCGTGGTCGTCCGCGGGGGTTTCGTACGGCAGGCCGCCGTCGAGCGAGTTGGGCCGGTACGGCGCCACGCCGCGATGCACGGCGCTCTGGTGGAAGCCGTCACGCAGCATGTCGTTGACCGGGGCGTGCGGGCGGTTGATGGGCAGCTGGTTCCAGTTCGGCCCGCCGAGGCGGGTGAGCTGCGTGTCCAGGTAGGAGAAGAGGCGGCCCTGCAGGAGTGGGTCGTTGGTGACGTCGATGCCGGGCACGAGGTTGGCCGGGTTGAAGGCCACCTGCTCCGTCTCCGCGAAGTAGTTGGACGGGTTGGCGTTCAGCGTCATGCGGCCGAGGGGCTGCACGGGGGCGAGCTCCTCCGGGACCAGCTTCGTGGGGTCGAGCAGGTCGATGCCCTCGAACATCTGCTCCTCGTTGTCCTCGAACACCTGCACGCCGAGCTCCCACTCGGGGAAGGCACCGGCCTCGATGGCGTCGGCGAGGTCACGCCGGTGGAAGTCCGGGTCCATGCCGTTGGTGAGCAGCGCCTCCTCCCAGGTCACGGAGTGCACGCCGAGCATCGGCTTCCAGTGGAACTTGACCAGCACGGTGGAGCCGTCCGCCGCGATCAGGCGGTAGGTGTGGACGCCGAAGCCCTCCATCATGCGGTAGGAGCGCGGGATGCCGCGGTCGGACATGTTCCACAGGGTGTGGTGCTGGGCCTCGGTGTGCAGGGACACGAAGTCCCAGAACGTGTCGTGCGCGGACTGCGCCTGCGGGATCTCGCGGTCCGGGTGCGGCTTCACCGAGTGCACCACGTCCGGGAACTTGATGGCGTCCTGCACGAAGAACACGGGGATGTTGTTGCCCACCAGGTCCCACGTGCCCTCGTCCGTGTAGAACTTGGTGGCGAAGCCGCGGGTGTCGCGGGCCAGGTCCATGGAGCCGCGGGAGCCGGCCACGGTGGAGAAGCGGACGAACACCTCCGTCTCCTTGTCCTTGGCGAAGAGCCCGGCCCGGCTGATCTTCGCGGCGGTGCCGTAGCCGCGGAACACGCCGTGGGCGCCGGCGCCGCGGGCGTGGACCACGCGCTCGGGGATGCGCTCGTGGTCGAAGTGGCTGAGCTTCTCCCGCAGGTGGTGGTCCTGCAGCAGGGTGGGGCCGCGGCGGCCGGCCTTGAGCGAGTGGTCCGAGTCCTGCAGGCGGACGCCGTGCGCGGTGGTCAGGTACGGGCAGCCCTGCGCGGCGGTCGCGGGGTCGGCGCCGGTGTCCTGGCCGGTGGGGGAGACCTGTGCCGGACCGCGCTGGTCCGGGGCCGGGACGGCCACGGGCTGGTCCGGGTGGGTGAGGGCGGTGTGCTCCTCGAGGTCGGGGGTGATCGGCCCCGGCGTGCCGGGGATGTCGGGCTGCTGGGTGGTCATCGCGTCTGCTCCTGTGGTGTCGACGTGCCGCGCGGTGCCGCGCGGATCGGGGGCGGAGGACGACGGCGGCCGATGCGGGCCGACGTCGTGCCCGGTCCCCAGCGTGGCGGCTGGCCGCGGCGCTGACCAGGGATGACGGCCACCGGCAGGGGCCTGGCTACCCTGGGGGCATGAGGATCAGCGTCGGACAGTTCGGACCCGTGGGCGACGTCGAGGCGAACCTGGCCGTGATGGCCCGCCTCGCCGCCCGCGCCGCGGGCGAGGGGGCGGAGCTCCTGGTGCTGCCCGAGGAGGCCATGCTCGGGGCCCGCGAGGTGGGGGAGGAGTTCCCCGACGCCGTCGCCGCGGCCTGGGAGCCGTTCGCTGCGGGCCTGGCCGCGCTGGCGCGTGAGCACGGGATCGCCGTCGTCGCGGGCGGCTACGAGCCGGGACCGGACCGGCGTCCCTACAACACGCTGCTGGCGGTGGGCGCGGACGGCGCCCGGCTGGGCGCGTACCGCAAACTCCACCTCTACGACGCGTTCGCGCACCGCGAGTCGGACCGGATCACCCCCGGCGACGGCGGCGTCGCCGCGATCGAGCTCGGCGGGCTCCGCCTGGGCCTGCTCACCTGCTACGACCTGCGCTTCCCCGAGCTGTCCCGGCGTCTCGCGGTGGAGGGCGCGGACGTGCTCGTGATCCCCGCGGCGTGGTTCTCCGGCGAGCACAAGGTGGACCACTGGCGCACCCTGCTCAAGGCCCGCGCGGTGGAGAACACGGTGTGGGTGGCCGCGGCGGACACGTGCTCGGACGGCACCGTGGGCCACTCGATGATCGTGGACCCGCTGGCGCTGCCCGTCGCCGAGCTCGCCGACGAGCGGGAGGCCGTGGTGACCGCGGAGGTCACCCGCGAGCGGATCGACGAGGTCCGGGAGTTCCTCCCCTCGCTCGCCAACCGCCGCACCGACGTCCTCTGAGCCGCCCCCCGCCCGGCGGACGGGTCACCATTACCCCCTCGGGCTGGGAAAAGCCTAAAATCACGTCAGACGTGCAACCAGACGGGCGCCCCGGCGCTCGGAACGCGCCCCGCCCGGGGCGGGACGGGAGATCAGAGATGACCATCAACGCCGACGGCAGCCACGCCGTCCAGCCCCACGCCGCGAACGCCCACACCGCCCCGGCCCGCCCCGTGCGCCACGCCGTGGTGGAGGAGGAGGTGCTCGAGCCGCTGGGCCCGGTGGAGGGCTGGGGCTTCACCAACCGCGTCATCCTCGTCTCGGTGCTCGTCGTGATCATCGGCAACGTCGTGCGCGTGCTCACCGGCGACCTGGGTGATCCGAACGGCTCCGTGGCGCTGGGCGAGACCGGCCACGGCTGGGTCGTGCTGGTGCAGTCGTTCATGTTCGGCCTGGTGGGCGGCGCCCTGGCGGGCGCGGCCGGCTACCTGGTCGTGCTGCTGATGGGCGGGGCTGCCCGCTCCGTCGTGCGCTACGTGGTCGGTGGCGTGGTCGGCGGCTTCCTCGGTGCCGTGGGCCTGTTCGCGGTGTTCTCCAACACCGTCCTCTACGGGGCGGGCCTGCACCTGTTCTGGATGCTGCCGGTGGCGGGCCTGCTCGGCGGCCTCTGGGCGGGCGTCGTCTCCTCCCGCCGCTGATCCCCGCAACCGGCGCCTCGGGCGCCGGCCGCAGAGAAAGGCCCCGGTTCCGGCTCTCGCCGGGCCCGGGGCCTTCTCCGTCATCACTCGCACCTTCGATGAGGTGGCTTCAGCCTACGAACTCGCCTTGGGCTTTCCAGGGGAGTCGGCTGGGCGTTCCCTGGGAGTGTCGGCCGCCCCGAGCAGGTGCGCGAGCTCGCCGGTGGCGGCGACGAGGGCCGCCCCGCACCGGTCCGCCAGCTCGTCCGTGCAGCGGTAGGCCGGCACGAGCGTGCTGAGCGCACCGACCACCGTGCCCGCCACGCTGATGGGGGCGGACAGCGAGGTGACGTCCTTCTCCACGGAACGGGTGCGCAGCGTGTAGTCCCCCGCGGCCACGCTGCCGCGCAGGGCGTCGCCCACGGCCGTGCCCGCCAGGGGGACGGTGCGTCCGACCCAGTTCGTGTGGCGGACGGAGTGCGTGCCCTCCACGATCGCCAGGTAGACGGCGGAGTCCGGAGGGGTCGTCACCGAGAGGTAGACGGATTCGCCCGTGGCGGCCACGACGTGGTCCATCGGCCCGCGGGCCAGCTGCACGAGCGAGTCCCGGGAGAAGGCCCGCGCCCCGAGCTGGATGAGGCGCACGCCGGGGCGGTAGGCGCCGTCGTCGTCGCGGGCCACGAAGCCGGACCCCTCGAGGCTGCGCAGCAGGCGCAGCGCCGTGGACGCCGGCAGGTCCGTGGCGCGGGCGGCCTCGGTCAGGCTCAGTCGGGGCTGCTCGGTGACGGCGGCGAGCAGGTCCAGGGCCCGGTCCACGGTGCGCGTCGAGGCGGTGGGGGTGGTGGTCATGACAGGGAGCGTAACGGGTGCGGGACACGCGGATCGGGCTTGCGCGTGAGCCGGGCCACTGTTTCAATGTTCGGAAAGTGCATGCCGAGCCGTGAAATCACAGGGGCCACCCGTCCCGCCGGCGCACGCACCCCGTCGAGAGGAACTGCCATGGCCGTGGGCTTCACCCAGCACGACCCGTCCCGCACCATCCGCGCCCCGCGCGGCACCGAGCTCTCCGCCAAGTCATGGCAGACCGAGGCCCCGCTGCGGATGCTCATGAACAACCTGGACCCCGAGGTCGCCGAGCGTCCCGAGGACCTCGTCGTCTACGGCGGCACCGGCCGCGCGGCCCGCTCCTGGGAGGCCTACGACGCCATCGTCGCCACCCTCAAGGACCTCGAGGAGGACGAGACCCTCCTGGTGCAGTCCGGCAAGCCGGTGGGCGTGTTCCGCACCAACAAGTGGGCCCCGCGCGTGCTGATCGCCAACTCCAACCTGGTGGGCGACTGGGCCACGTGGCCGGAGTTCCGCAAGCTCGAGGCCGAGGGCCTCATGATGTACGGCCAGATGACCGCCGGCTCCTGGATCTACATCGCCACCCAGGGCATCCTGCAGGGCACCTACGAGACCTTCGCCGCGATCGGCCGCAAGCGCTACGACGGCTCCCTCAAGGGCACCCTCACCCTCACCGGCGGCTGCGGCGGCATGGGCGGCGCCCAGCCCCTGGCCGTCACCCTCAACGGGGGCGTCTGCCTGATCGTGGACGTCTCGGAGGACCGCCTGCGCCGCCGCATGGGCAAGCGCTACCTGGACGAGGTGGAGACGGACATCGACAAGGCCGTCGAGCGCGTCATGCAGGCCAAGCGCGACGGCGAGGCCGTCTCCGTGGGCCTCGTGGGCAACGCCGCCGAGGTGTTCCCCGAGCTGCTCGAGCGCCAGAAGGCCGGCACCGTCGAGATCGACATCGTCACCGACCAGACCTCCGCGCACGACCCGCTGTCCTACCTGCCGATCGAGATCGACGAGAAGGACTGGCACGCCGAGGCCGAGGCCGACCCGGACACCTTCACCAAGAAGGCCCAGGAGTCCATGGCCCGCCAGGTCGAGGCCATGGTCGGCTTCCAGGACATCGGCGCCGAGGTGTTCGACTACGGCAACTCCATCCGCGACGAGGCCCGCAAGGCCGGCTACTCCCGCGCGTTCGAGTTCCCGGGCTTCGTCCCGGCCTACATCCGCCCGCTGTTCTGCGAGGGCCTCGGCCCCTTCCGCTGGGCCGCGCTCTCCGGCGACCCGGAGGACATCCGCGTGACCGACGAGGCCCTGAAGGAGCTGTTCCCCGAGAACGAGCACCTGCACCGCTGGCTCGACGGCGCCGCCGAGTTCGTGGAGTTCGAGGGCCTGCCGGCCCGCATCTGCTGGCTGGGCTACGGCGAGCGCCACAAGGCCGGCCTGCTCTTCAACCAGCTCGTGGCCGAGGGCAAGGTCAAGGCGCCGATCGTGATCGGCCGCGACCACCTCGACTCGGGCTCCGTGGCCTCCCCGTACCGCGAGACCGAGTCCATGCTGGACGGCTCCGACGCGATCGCCGACTGGCCGCTGCTGAACGCGCTGACCGCCACCTCCTCGGGTGCCACCTGGGTGTCGATCCACCACGGCGGCGGCGTCGGCATCGGCCGGTCCATCCACGCCGGCCAGGTGGGCGTGGCCGACGGCACCGAGCTGGCCGCGGCCAAGCTCGAGGCGCTGCTCACCAACGACCCGGGCATGGGCGTCATCCGCCACGTCGACGCCGGCTACTCCCGCGCCGCCGAGGTGGCGAAGGAGCGCGGCGTCCGTGTGCCCATGGAGGCCACGATCCGGGACTGACCCCGGTCACGTCGTCGGACGACGACGGTGCCGCCGCGCCGTCGCCGTCCGACGACTTCACCGCCGCGAGCCGGACGGGCATCCGCTCGTCCGGCTCGCGATCGAAAGGACACCACGATGGACTCGTCCCGCCCCGCAGACCACGAGCTGCACACCGACACCACCGCGATGGCCGCGATCGAGGCCGACGCGCCCCGCCCGCCGGCGCGCTGGCGCATGATCGTCTACTCGGCGATCGGCATCGTCATGTTCTTCGTGCCCATCACGATCAACGGGGCGAGCTCCATCCCGCTGGACCACCTGGTGACCTGGGTGCGCGGGCTGCTCGGCCCGGCCGACCGCTGGGTGGGCCTGGCCATCATCGCCGCAGGCGCCGTGTACCCGTTCGCCTCGGGTCGCTGGCGGACCAGCACCACGCGGGCGGTGTTCGCGTTCCTCGCCGTGCTCGGCCTGGTCGCCTCGGCGATGGTCGTGTTCGGCGTGGGCCCGAGCTGGATCCTGGACAAGAGCATCGGTCCGTTCCTGATGGACAAGCTCGTGGTGCCCGTGGGCCTGATCGTGCCCATCGGCGGCGTCTTCCTGGCCCTCGTGATCGGCTACGGCCTCATGGAGTTCGTGGGCGTCTACCTGCGCCCGGCCATGCGGCCGATCTGGCGCGTGCCCGGCCGCGCCGCCGTCGACGCCGTGGCCTCCTTCGTGGGCTCCTACGCCCTGGGCCTGCTGCTGACCAACCGCATGTACACCGGCGGCCGCTACACGGCCCGTGAGGCGGCGATCATCGCCGTCGGCTTCTCCACGGTGTCCGCGACCTTCATGGTGATCGTGGCCAAGACGCTGGGCCTGATGGACATCTGGCTCTGGTACTTCTTCGGCACCCTCGCGGTGACGTTCGCGGTCACCGCCATCACGGTGCGCATCCCGCCGCTGAGCCGCATCCCGGACGAGTGCTACCCGGGCGTCACCCACTCGCCCGAGCAGGCCGTCACCCGGGACCGCTTCCGCGTGGCCCGTCGCGCCGCCGAGCAGACCCTCGCCGAGGCCCCGTCCCTGCCGAAGAACATCTGGGTCAACTTCCGGGACGGCCTCGTGATGGTGCTCCAGATCCTGCCCTCCATCATGTCCGTGGGCCTGATCGCCCTGGTCCTGGCCACCTACACGCCCGTGTTCGAGTGGATCGGCGTGATCTTCTACCCGCTGTTCTGGGCGCTCGGCTACTCCGACCCCGGCCTGCTGGCCTCGGCCTCCGCCACCTCGATCGCCGAGATGTTCATCCCGGCCACGATGGCGGCCGGTCACGAGGACCTCGTCGCCCGGTTCGTGATCGGCGTCGTCTGCGTCTCCGCGATCATCTTCTTCTCCGCGGTGGTTCCTGCCATCCTGGCCACGGACATCCCCGTGAAGATGTGGCACCTCCTGGTGATCTGGGTCGAGCGCGTGGCGCTCACCATCGTGCTGGCCACGCCGCTGGCCCACCTGGTGGCCGCGCTCACCTGAGGCCCACCCCACCGCCCCACCCCCGTCCGTCCCGCAGAGAGGCCCCCATGCGCTCCACGCTCATCACCGACATCGCCGAGCTGACCACCGTCGACCCCGAGGGGCGGGTGCTCACGGACGCGGCCGTCGTCGTCGAGGACGAGCGCATCGCCTGGATCGGCGCCGCCGCGGACGCCCCGGAGGCGGACGACCGGGTGTCCGTCGAGGGCCGCGCCGTGCTGCCCGGCTGGGTGGACTCCCACACGCATCTCGTGTTCGACGGGGACCGCTCCGCGGAGTTCGAGGCCCGCATGGCGGGCGAGTCCTACGCGGCCGGCGGCATCGGCGTGACCACCTCCGCCACCCGTGCCGCCTCGGACGACCGCCTGGCCGAGCTGGTCCGCGGCCGGGTGGCCGACGCGGTGGCCGGCGGCACCACCTACCTCGAGACCAAGACCGGCTACGGGCTCACCGTGGAGGAGGAGGCGCGCCACGCGCGCCTGCTGGCCGGGCTGCGCGAGGAGGGCCTCGTGGACGAGGTGACCTTCCTCGGCGCCCACCTCGTGCCCCCGGGCCGGGACGCGGAGGACTACCTCGACGACGTCGTCGGACCGATGCTCGAGGCCGTGCGGGAGCACGCGGGCTGGGTGGACGTGTTCTGCGACACCGGCGCCTTCGACGCCGAGCAGACCCGCCGCGTGCTCGCCGCGGGTGTGGCGGCGGGCCTGGGCGTGCGCCTGCACGGCAACCAGATCGAGCAGGGCCCGGGGGTGGGCGTGGCCGTGGAGTTCGGCGCCGCCTCCGTGGACCACGTCAACCACCTCTCCGACGCGGACGTCGAGGCCCTGGCCGGCACCTGGGCCGACTGGGACCGCGCCTCCGCCACCGGGACGCCCGGCACCGTGGCCGGCTGCCTGCCCGCGTGCGACCTGTCCACCCGCGCCCCGCTGGCGCCCGCGCGTCGTCTGCTCGACGCCGGCATCGAGGTCTCCCTGGCCTCGAACTGCAACCCGGGCACCAGCTACACCACGTCCATGAACTTCAACGTGGGCACCGCCGTGCTGCAGATGCACCTGACCCTCGCCGAGGCCGTGCGCGCCGCCACCCTCGGCGGGGCCCTCGGCCTGCGCGCGCAGGACCGCGTCGGCAGCCTCGAGGTCGGCAAGCGCGCCGACCTGCACGTGCTCGACGCCCCCGCCGCCATCCACCTGGCCTACCGCCCCGGCATGCCGCTGACCCACGCGGTCTGGCGCGCGGGCCGCCGGGCCGTCTGATCGACCGACAGCAAGGAGAACGCATCACCATGACCACCACCGTCACCCTCGGCACGTCCGGGGCCACCTTGGACGACGTCCTCGCCGTCGCCCGCCACGACGCCCGCGTGGTGCTCGCCGACGACGTGCTCGAGACCGTCGGCGCGGTGCGCCGCCACGTCGAGGCACTGGCCGAGGCCGAGACCCCCACCTACGGCGTCTCCACCGGCTTCGGCGCGCTCGCGGACAAGCACATCCCGCTCGAGTCCCGCGCGCAGCTGCAGAAGTCCCTGATCCGCTCCCACGCCGCCGGCATGGGCCCCGTGGTGGAGCGCGAGGTCGTCCGCGCGCTGATGTTCCTGCGGGCCACCACGCTGGCCTCCGGCCGCACGGGCGTGCGCCCCGTGGTGGTCGAGACCTTCGTGGCCATGCTCAACGCGGGCATCACCCCCGCCGTGCGCGAGTTCGGCTCCCTGGGCTGCTCCGGTGACCTCGCCCCCCTCTCCCACGTGGCCCTGGCGCTGATGGGCGAGGGCGACGTCGTCGGGACGGACGGCGCGCTGCGTCCGGCCGGCGAGGCGCTCGCCGAGGCCGGGATCGAGCCGGTCGAGCTGCGGGAGAAGGAGGGCCTGGCCCTCGTCAACGGCACCGAGGGCATGCTCGGCATGCTGATCATGGCGCTGGCCGACCTCGAGGAGCTCGCCGACACCGTGGACCTCACCGCCGCGATGTCCGTGGAGGCGCTGCTCGGCACCGACCGCGTGTTCGTGCCGGAGCTGCACCTGCCGCTGCGCCCCCACCCGGGCCAGGCGACCTCCGCCGACCGGATGCTGAGGATCCTGGCGGGCTCGCCGATCGTGGCCAGCCACAAGGAGGGCGACTCCCGCGTGCAGGACGCCTACTCGCTGCGCTGCGCCCCGCAGGTGGCCGGCGGTCTGCGCGACACCCTCGCGTACGTGCGCACCGTGGCCGTGCGCGAGCTCGCCGCCACCGTGGACAACCCGGTGGTGCTCGACGACGGCCGGGTGAGCTCGAACGGCAACTTCCACGGGGCGCCCGTGGCGTACGTGCTGGACTTCCTGGCCATCCCGGTGGCCGACGTCGCGAGCATGTCCGAGCGCCGCACCGACCGCATGCTGGACCCGGCCCGCTCGCACGGGCTGCCCGCGTTCCTCGTGGACGACCCGGGCGTGGACTCCGGCATGATGATCGCCCAGTACACGCAGGCCGGGCTCGTCTCGGACATGAAGCGCCTGGCCGTGCCCGCGTCCGTGGACTCCATCCCGTCCTCCGCGATGCAGGAGGACCACGTCTCCATGGGCTGGCATGCTGCCCGCAAGCTGCGCTCGGCCGTGGAGAACTTCCGCCGGGTGCTCGCCGTCGAGCTCGTGGCCGCCGCTCGCGCGATCGAGCTGCGCGCGCCGCTGCAGCCCTCCGCCGCGACCGGTGCCGCCGTCCGCGTGATCCGCGAGGCCGGCGTGCCCGGCCCCGGCCCGGACCAGTACATGGCCCCGCAGCTGGCCGCCGCCGAGCAGGCCCTGCGCGACGGGTCCGTGCTGGCCGCCGTGGCGGAGGCGCTCGCGGGCGTGTCCGCCGACGCCGAGCCGCAGGACCTGGCCGAGGAGTCCGAGGGCGCCGAGGCCGAGGGGCACTGACGCCACAGCGTGGTCCGACGCCGCAGAGTGGTGACGACACGCCGCGTGCGTCTGCACGAGACGGCGTGTCGTGACCACTCTGTGTGCGGAGGGGGGGCGGCCTGCGGATCGGGCCCGGTCGGCCCGGCTCAGGCCGCCAGGTCCACGTCCTTCGTCTCCTTCATGAACAGGCCGGTCAGGCCGGTGAGGCCGCCGACCACCATGAGGTAGATCGGGAACGCGCTGGTCCACCCCTGCGCCGTCAGCCACGTGATCAGGTACGGCGCCGTGCCGCCGAAGATCGCGGTGGCCAGCGAGAGCATGGTGGCCACGCCCTTGGCGCGCACCGCCGTGGGCAGCGCCTCGGACCAGACGGCGCCGTTGACGCCGAACAGCAGCGCCACGGCCAGCAGGGCGATGGTCTGCACGAGCAGGAACGAGGCGAAGGTGCCGTCCAGCATGCCGAACAGCGGGAACGGCAGCACCACGAAGAGCAGGCCGAAGGCGATGACCAGCGGGCGGCGGCCGACCCGGTCGCCCAGCAGGCCCGCCCCGAGGATGGCGACCAGGAAGATCACCTGGGCCACGAGCGAGGCCGAGAGGGTGGTGGACTTGTCCATCTGATGGGCCACCTGCGCGTGCGTGGGCAGGTAGATCAGCCACGTGTAGAACATCAGGGAGCCGCCCGCGGAGACCAGGAAGATCGTCAGCAGGCCGCGCCACACCGCGCTCGGTTCCCGGCGCGGGGCCTCGTCGGCGGTGGGCACCACCTGCTGCGCCGCCGTGAAGTGCTCCGACTCCGTCAGGCTCCGTCGCAGGTACAGCGCGTAGAGGCCGCGGACGCCGCCGATGCCGAACGCCACGCGCCAGCCCCAGGACGCCACCTGCTCGTGGGAGAGCAGCGTGTTGACGGCCAGGCCCACGAGTGTCGCCAGGATCGTGCCCACCACCACGGACACCCACGACGTCGCCCCGAACAGCCCGCGCCGGCCCTGCGGCGCCCGCTCCACGAGGTAGGTCACGGAGGTGCCCATCTCGCCTCCGTGCGCCAGGCCCTGCAGCAGACGGGCGATGACGAGGATCACCGAGGCGAGGACGCCCACCGTGCCGTAGGTGGGGGTGAAGGCGATGATCAGGCTGCCGAGCGCGGTGATCATCATCGCCGCGAAGAGGCTGCGCTTGCGGCCCACCCGGTCCGCGTAGGCGCCGAACACGTAGCCGCCGATGGGGCGGGCGACGAAGCCCACCGCGAAGACGGCCAGGGTGGCGAGCAGCTCGGAGGTGGGGTTGTCCGCGTGGAAGATCTGCGCCGCGAAGACCGGGGCGAAGATCGTGTAGACGTTCCAGTCGTACCACTCCAGCGCGTTGCCGAAGTTCACGGCCAGCATGTCCTTCAGGCTCCGGGGGCGGGCCCCGGGCACGGGAGCGGGCCGGGCCGCGCCGGTGGCCGCGGTGCTCATGCCCGTCCCTCGAGGCCGGCCTGGGCATCGCCGTCGGCGCCGGGCACCCGCATCTCGAAGGTCTCCCGCACCACGGTGTAGTCGAAGTAGCCCAGGCGGGCGATCGGCTGGATGCGCGGGATGTCGATGCGGCCGTCGGCGGTGATGACGTCGTCGTCGATGTGGATGGTGTCCACGTGGGCGAAGACCACGTCGATGGTGCCGACGTTCGAGTCGCCCTTGATGCGGTGCGTCGAGTGGTAGCGGCACTCGAAGCGCACGGGGGACTCGGCGACCATCGGGATGGGGTGGTTGTCCGCGTAGACCTTGGTGACGCCGTGCTCGGCGATGCGGTCCCACTCGCTCTCGCCCGGCTCCAGGGCCATGGCGGAGACGTTGACGGCCTCGCGCAGGTCGTAGGTGGCCATGTTCCACACGAACCAGCCGGTCTGCTCCGCGTTGAGGACGGTGTCCTTGCGGCGTCCGTCCGGGTACTGGTTCGCGGAGAACATCACCATGGGCGGGTCGAAGGTGAGGTTCTGCCACTGGCTGTAGGGGGCGATGTTCTCCATGCCGTCCGTGCTCACGGAGGACAGCCAGCCGATGGGCCGCGGCACGGTGGAGCTCTTGAAGGGGGAGAAGGGCAGGGGGTTGGCCTCGTGCTGCGGGCGGGTACTTCATGAGTCCTCCATGTGATGCCGGTAACAGTGTGTGGGCCAGGCTACGCCGCATATTCTGGATATATCAAGCGGAGGGGGGGGTAGCTGACTGCCTAGGTGTTGTGGGTCATGAGGTTCTTGCCACGAGGCGCCGGCTGAGATGAGACGAGTGGGCCTCTCCCGCAGGATGGAAGTTCCTCAACAACCCACCTGCCCGAAAAGACCCACAGTTGAGTCCCGGATAGTGGTGTAACCCTCCCCGGTGGCCACGACCATCTTCGAGACGGACGCGGTCACCGTGGGAG
>NZ_JAGXJK010000309.1:0-250 GCF_019091605.1 Micrococcus sp. GbtcB5 | reverse complement strand
AGCGCGGGCGGGTCCGCCATGTCGGACTGCTTCAGCGCGGAGCCGGCGGCGCGCAGCCCCTGCCAGTCCGGCAGCTCCTCGACGACGCCGGCACGCTTGGCACGGATGGTGTGCGTGGCCCGGCGGATGTCGGCGCGCATCTGGCCGTTCCCCAGCTGCTCGCGGGAAGACTGGGGGATCGGGGTGTTCAGCAGGATCTCGTCCTCGCCGTGTACGGGGCGGACGGTGGGCATGCCCAGGCGCACGCGGG
>NZ_JAGXJK010000308.1:0-250 GCF_019091605.1 Micrococcus sp. GbtcB5 | reverse complement strand
CCCCGGGCCCCCGCCCCCGGGCGCCCCGGGCGCGCCCGACGGCGGCGCGGCCGCGGCCCGCGGGCAGGACTGGCTCGGCTGCCCCGTCACCATGCCGCTGAAGCGGGCGGTCGTCGCCGCCGCCGGGCACGTCAGCGTCCGCGTCCGGCTCCTGGGCACCGCGAACACCCTCGTGCGCGTCCATCCCGCCGCCCCCGGGGTCGTCCACGCCGAGAACTCGGACGGGGACGGCAACCTCGGCGCCCTCGCC
>NZ_JAGXJK010000307.1:0-250 GCF_019091605.1 Micrococcus sp. GbtcB5 | reverse complement strand
CCGCCCCCCCACCACGCCCCACACGCCCCACTCCCCCCGGGCCCGGGGCCTCGTCGGCTGCGGGGAGGGGCGACGGCGTCGGTAGGCTGGGCGTGTGGGGCGCCCGGCGGGGGCGTCCGCCCGCGGGCCCTGGAGGAGCGACCCATGCGTGTGATCGACGTCGGCCTGCGCGAGGGCCACGAGGACCGCGTCCGCGACACCTGGCTGACCGTGCCGAACCTCATCACCCTGGCCCGCTTCGCCCTGGTCC
>NZ_JAGXJK010000306.1:0-251 GCF_019091605.1 Micrococcus sp. GbtcB5 | reverse complement strand
TTCCAAATCCAATTGCTTATTATAATTCCTGTTAATCCGCCGCACGTATCCAGTAATGAATCTTGCCACATCGGTGTACGGTCTCCCGTAAACCATTGATGAATTTCATCAAATGTTGCATATCCCGCGACGAAAAGAAGGGCATATATAAAACACCGCTTTCTCGAATAACCTGATCGATGAAAAGCATAATACGTCAATGAACCGAGCATAAAGAACACCATAAAATGCGCACCTTTACGAAGGAAAAA
>NZ_JAGXJK010000305.1:0-251 GCF_019091605.1 Micrococcus sp. GbtcB5 | reverse complement strand
CCGCGTGCCGGCGCGCGGGTGCGCCTGCCGGGTCCGCGGGCGGATGCTGGCGCCGCGCTGACCCGGGCCGCGGGGGGCGACGACGGCCGGGGCGGCGTCGTCGGGCCCGCGCCTCAGAGGGTCTGCAGGGTCGAGGCCACGCGCTTCACGCGGCGGCGCATCCAGTAGCGGCGCGCCCCGTCACGGTAGGGTACGGAGCGCCGCAGCTCCCATTGGCCGTACTCCGCGTGCTTCCCGAGGCGCCGCCGGGG
>NZ_JAGXJK010000304.1:0-251 GCF_019091605.1 Micrococcus sp. GbtcB5 | reverse complement strand
AAAAAAGAGCCTAAATAACCAGGATGACGAACATATTTATAAAGACCGTTTTGAATTAACTTATGTCTCCCTTGCATTCCGACATTCCTACTGTAAAATCTACCTAAAATTTTCATTGAAGAAAATCTTATCCATACACCGATTAGCGCGATAATAACACCGAAAAACAGCAATGAATTAAGCTTATTTACTGTAAAGAAATACATAATCTCTGGAATGGTTAACATCAATGCAAATACTACTCCGATAAA
>NZ_JAGXJK010000303.1:0-251 GCF_019091605.1 Micrococcus sp. GbtcB5 | reverse complement strand
ACATCCAGTCCGCGGGCCTGCTGCTGCGCAACCACCGCGCCGCGATCCAGCAGTCCGATGAGGGGCTGGGCAAGGACGGCGTGGACCAGGAGATCCGGGCCGCCGCCGAACGGATGAAGTCCGAGCACGAGGAGCGGGCGCGCCGGCTCGAGTCGATGCTCGAGGGCTGGGGCGTGCCCTCGGATGACGTGCGCGGTGCGGGTGCCGAGTCGACCCCGTCAGCGCAGCCCGAGTCCACGGAGGACGCGGAG
>NZ_JAGXJK010000302.1:0-251 GCF_019091605.1 Micrococcus sp. GbtcB5 | reverse complement strand
CCGCCGAGCGGGCGGGGGCGCCCCAGGCGACGCCGAGGACCCCGAGGGCCAGGCAGACGAGCAGGGCGGGCACCCACCGGGCCTCGAGCGGGCCGGGCACCTCGCGGTGGCGGGCGCGGCGGCCCACGGGATCGCGGGGCGGGCCCGGGGCCGGGCTCACCACGAGACGTGGTCACGCAGCCGGTCGAGCGTGGCCGGGCCGTTGCCGGGCACCGCGTCCAGGTCCGGCAGGCCGGTGTACGGGCCGACCG
>NZ_JAGXJK010000301.1:0-251 GCF_019091605.1 Micrococcus sp. GbtcB5 | reverse complement strand
GGGTGATCGAGACGGACCCGCAGGACAGGACGCGGATCTCGGCGTTCGTGGAGAAGCCGGGGACGACCCCCGGCCTGCCGGACGACCCCACGCAGTTCCTGGCCTCGATGGGCAACTACGTGTTCGACACGGTCGCCCTCGTGGCGGCGCTGAACCAGGACGAGGAGAACCCCGAGTCGAACAACGACATGGGCGGGGACATCATCCCCCTGTTCGTGGGGCCCGGCGAGGCCGGGGTGTACGACTTCACC
>NZ_JAGXJK010000300.1:0-251 GCF_019091605.1 Micrococcus sp. GbtcB5 | reverse complement strand
CGCCTTCGGGACCAACGGCACCGTGCCGGAGGGCCCCAACGCGATCGGCGACGCCCCGCCCGCCTCCGCGCCCCTCGGCGCCCACGCCCCCGCCTCCGGGGAGGCCGCCCGATGAGCACCCTGCGCACCCACCGTCGCCGGGCCGTGCACGGCTCGTTCATCGGCACCACCATCGAGTGGTACGACTTCTACCTCTACGGCCTGGCCGCCGCGCTCGTGTTCACCGTGCAGTTCTTCCCCGGCCAGACCGC
>NZ_JAGXJK010000030.1:0-21866 GCF_019091605.1 Micrococcus sp. GbtcB5 | reverse complement strand
GCCGCATACCTCCTGCGGAGATGCTCCACCGGCCTCGTTGGCCCCGGCCCGAGTCAACAACGTCATGACCTCTTACAGCTAGAGTGCTGAGGTCGGCGCCACACCCCGGCGCGTCCCACGTCACTCGAGGAGAGCACCCCCATGGCCTTCGCCGCCCTGTCCCGTTCCGCCCGTCTTGCCGGCGTGTCCGCTGCCGCGCTGCTGGCCCTCACCGCGTGCGGCGGTCAGGACTCGTCCGACGCCGACGCGTCCGCCTCGACGACGGCGCCCGCCTCCGCGTCCGCGCAGGGTGCGGAGTCGTCGTCCGCCTCGGCGTCGTCGCTGTCCGCGGCCCCGGCCGACTACGAGGCCGGCACGTGCTTCACCGCCCCGCTCGGCGCCCGTGACCTGTCCTCCTTCGAGACCACCGACTGCGAGGGCGCCCACACCGCGGAGTACCTCTGGGCCGTGCCGGCCGTGGCCGAGGGTGAGGAGGCCGACCCGGCCGCCGCCCAGACCTGCACCGCCCAGGCCCAGCGCCTGAGCGAGGAGAAGGAGGACCAGCTGAACGGGGCCGTCCTGACCTCCTCCGAGCTGGGCAACTACGGCACCGACGAGAAGCACTGCGTCGTGTACGGGGTCTCCGGTGAGTGGGAGGGTCAGATCGTGGACCCGGAGATCACCCTGGAGACGGCGTCCGCCGACGCCTGATCCCGCCGGCGGCCCCGTGCGTCGTGAGATCGCGCCGCCCGGGACCGCCGCGGATGGACGCGGGACCGGCGCGGCCCGTAGTGTCTTCTGCGTCCAGAAGTTAGACGGTCGAACAGATGCGGCGGTCGGTGCCGCGTCGTGTCCGCCACCGAGGAGGCGCCATGGGTGAAGCGAGGACGGGCGGCGAGGCCGCGCTCTCCGGGGTGACCGCCGAGCTGGACGCCGCGCTCCGGCATGCCGCGGCCCAGGCACCCGGATCCGCCGCCTTCGCCGAGCTGCTCGACTCGCTCCACGTCCATGTGGGCGCCGGCAAGCTCATCCGCCCCCGTCTCGTCGAGCTCGGCTGGCGCCTGGCGACCGCCGACCCGGTCCCTCCGTCCGGCCGCGCTGCCGTCGACCGACTCGGGGCCGCCTTCGAACTGCTGCACACCGCGCTGCTCGTCCACGACGACGTCATCGATCGGGACGTGCTGCGGCGCGGCCAGCCCGCCGTGCACGCCTCCGCCCGGCACCGCCTCGAGGCCCGCGGGGTGCCCGCTGCGGACGCCGCCCACGCCGGGGTCGCCGTCGCCCTCATCGCGGGGGACGTCCTGCTCACCCAGGCGTTCCGGCTCGCCGCCACCTGTGCCGCCGACACCGCCCGGGCCGCCGAGGCCGCCGCCGTCGTCTTCGACGCCGCCGCCGTGACTGCGGCCGGCGAGCTCGAGGACGTGCTCCTGGGGCTGTCCCGCCACACCGGTGAGGAGCCCGATCCCGACCGCATCCTCGCCATGCAACGGCTCAAGACGGCGCACTACACGGTCGGCGCGCCCCTGCGCGCCGGCGCCCTCCTGGCCGGGGCGGATCCCGACCTCGCCCGGGCGATGGGCGAGGCCGGCGCCGACCTCGGCGCCGCCTACCAGGTGATCGACGACGTCCTCGGCGTGTTCGGCGATCCCGGGGAGACCGGCAAGTCCGCCGACGGCGACCTGCGCGAGGGCAAGGCCACCGTGCTCACCGCCCACGGCCGCCGCATCCCCGCCGTCCGCGCCCTGCTCGACGCGGGCCCGGCCACCCCCGCGGACATCGAGGCCGCCCGCCGCGCCCTCGAGGCGGCCGGTGCCCGGGAGCACGCCCTCGACGTCGCCGCCGAGCTCACCGTCCGCGCCCGCGAGCGCATCGCGGCCCTGCCCCTGGACGAGACGGTCCGGGCGGAGTTCGCCGACGCCTGCCACGCCGTGCTGACCCGGAGGTCCTGAGATGGCCGCGCCCGCCCCGATCCCTGCCGCGCTGTACACGCGGACGGCCCACGCCGCAGCGGCCCAGGTGATCCGCCGTTACTCCACGTCCTTCTCCTGGGCCTGCCGCACCCTGCCCCGGCAGGCACGCCAGGACGTGGCGACGATCTACGCCATGGTCCGCGTCGCCGACGAGGTGGTCGACGGCGTCGCGGTGGCCGCCGGGCTCGACGAGGCCGGGGTCCGCGCCGCCCTGGACGACTATGAGCGGGCATGTGAGGCCGCGATGGCGTCGGGCTTCGCCACCGACCCGGTCCTGCACGCCTTCGCCGACGTGGCCCGTCGCCACGGCATCACCCCGGAGCTGACCCGTCCCTTCTTCGCCTCCATGCGCGCGGACCTGGGGATCCGCGAGCACGGCGCCGAATCCCTGGACGCCTACATCCACGGCTCGGCCGAGGTGGTGGGACTGATGTGCCTGCAGGTCTTCCTCTCCCTCCCCGGCACGCGGGCCCGGACCCCGGGCCAGCGGCAGGAGCTGCGCGCGCAGGCCTCCCGGCTGGGGGCGGCGTTCCAGAAGGTCAACTTCCTCAGGGACCTGGCCGCGGACCACCACGAGCTGGGCCGCACCTACCTGCCCGGTGCCGCACCGGGCGTGCTCACCGAGGCGCGCAAGGCCGAGCTCGTGGCCGAGGTCCGCGCCGACCTCGACGCCGCCCTTCCCGGCATCCGTGCCCTGGACCCCGGGGCCGGGCGCGCCGTGGCCCTGGCGCACGGACTGTTCGCGGCCCTGGTGGACCGGATCGAGGCGACCCCGGCGGCCGAGCTGGCCCACCGCCGTATCCGGGTGCCGGACCGCCAGAAGGCCCGGATCGCCGCCCGCGTCCTGGCACGGGGCCGCCGGGGAGGCCGCCGATGAGCGCCCGGGACACCGCTCCCGGCCCGCGCACCGTGGTGGTGGGCGGCGGGTTCGCCGGACTGGCCACGGCGGGCCTGCTGGCCCGTGACGGGCACCGGGTGACGCTGCTGGAGCGCGGCGCCGTCCTGGGCGGCCGTGCCGGACGCTGGTCCGAGGCGGGGTTCACCTTCGACACCGGGCCCTCCTGGTACCTGATGCCCGAGGTGATCGACCGCTGGTTCCGCCTCATGGGGACCTCCGCCGCGGAACGGCTGGACCTGCGCCGCCTGGACCCCGGCTACCGGGTGTACTTCGAGGAACACCTCCACGAGCCCCCCGTGGACGTGCGCACCGGCCACGCGGAGGCGCTGTTCGAGTCCCTCGAGCCCGGCGCCGGGCGCCGCCTGCGGGCCTACCTCGACTCCGCGTCCCGGATCTACGGGCTCGCCAAGGACCACTTCCTCTACACGGACTTCCGCCGGCCGGCCGCCCTGGCCCACCCGGACGTCCTGCGCGCCCTGCCGGCCCTCGGGCCCCAGCTGCTGGGGGGCCTGCGCTCCCACGTCGCGGCCCGCTTCCAGGACCCCCGGCTGCGCCAGATCCTGGGCTACCCGGCGGTCTTCCTCGGCACGTCCCCCGACCGTGCCCCCGCCATGTACCACCTGATGTCCCATCTGGACCTCGCCGACGGCGTGCAGTACCCCCTCGGCGGTTTCGCGGCCCTGGTGGACGCCATGGCGGAGGTCGTGCGCGAGGCCGGCGTGGAGATCCGCACCGGGGTCGAGGCGACCGCCGTCGAGGTGGTGGACCGTCCCGCCCCCGCCGGCCGCCTCGGACGCCTGGCCGCCCGCCTGCCCAGGCCGGGAGCAGCCCGCGGGGACGAGGGCCGACGTCGCCGCCCGGGCCGGGTGACCGGCGTCGCCTGGCGGTCCGACGACGGCGCCGCGGGACGCCTCGACGCCGATGTGGTGGTGGCCGCCGCGGACCTGCACCACGTGCAGACCCGTCTGCTGCCTCCCGGCCGGCGCGTCGCGGAGTCCACGTGGGACCGGCGCGACCCCGGTCCCTCCGGCGTGCTCGTGTGCGTGGGGGTGCGCGGATCCCTGCCCCAGCTGGCCCACCACACCCTGCTGTTCACGGCGGACTGGGAGGACAACTTCGGGCGCATCGAGCGGGGGGAGGACCTCGCCGCGGACACGTCGATCTACGTCTCGCGCACCTCCGCCACGGACCCGGGCGTGGCCCCGGAGGGCGACGAGAACCTCTTCATCCTCGTCCCGGCCCCCGCCGAGCCGGGGTGGGGGCGCGGCGGCATCCGGGTCCGTGACGGCCAGAGCTGGCGGGTGGACCGCGCCGGGGACGCCCAGGTGGAGGCCGTGGCGGACCGGGCCCTCGATCAGCTGGCCCGCTGGGCCGGGATCCCCGACCTGGCCGAGCGCATCGTGGTGCGGCGCACCTACGGGCCCGGTGACTTCGCCGCGGACGTGCACGCCTGGCGGGGTTCGCTGCTGGGCCCCGGGCACACGCTGGCGCAGTCGGCCATGTTCCGCCCCTCGGTGCGGGACGCGGACGTGGCCGGCCTGATGTACGCGGGCTCCTCGGTGCGCCCGGGAATCGGGGTGCCCATGTGCCTGATCTCCGCCGAAGTGGTCCGGGACGAACTGCGCAACGACGCGCGCAGGGCCCGGCCCGCGGGCCCCGGGGGGAGCGGCACATGATCCGCACCCTCTTCTGGGCGTCCCGGCCGGTCAGCTGGGTGAACACGGCCTACCCGTTCGCCGCCGCCGCGATCCTGACCGGGGGGCTGCCCGCGTGGCTGGTGGTCCTGGGCGTCGTGTTCTTCCTGGTGCCCTACAACCTGGCCATGTACGGCATCAATGACGTGTTCGATTTCGCCTCGGACCTGCGCAACCCCCGCAAGGGGGGCGTGGAGGGCTCCGTGCTGGGCGACCCCGCGGTGCGCCGCCGGGTGCTGGCGTGGTCGGTGCTGCTGCCCGTGCCGTTCGTGGCCGTGCTCGCGGGCTGGTCCGCCGTGCGGGGCGAGTGGGCCGCCGTGCTGGTGCTGGCGGTGAGCCTGTTCGCGGTGGTGGCGTACTCCTGGGCGGGGCTGCGGTTCAAGGAGCGGCCCTTCCTGGACGCCGCGACCTCCGCCACCCACTTCGTCTCCCCCGCGGTCTACGGCCTCGTGCTCGCCGGGGCGACCCCCACGCCCGCCCTGGCGGCGCTGCTGGGGGCGTTCTTCCTGTGGGGCATGGCCTCGCAGATGTTCGGGGCGGTGCAGGACGTGGTGCCGGACCGGGAGGGGGGCCTGGCCTCGGTGGCCACCGTGCTGGGCGCTCGGCGCACCGTCCTGCTCGCCGCCGGCCTGTACGCGGCGGCGGGCCTGCTGCTGCTGGCCACCGACCCGCCGGGCCCGCTTGCGGCGCTGCTGGCCGTGCCCTACGTGGTGAACACCCTGCGCTTCCGCCGCGTCACGGACGCCACCTCGGGCGCGGCCCACCGCGGCTGGCAGCTGTTCCTTCCGCTGAACTACGTGACCGGCTTCCTCGTGACCCTGCTGCTGATCGGGTGGGCGCTGACCCGGGGGGCGGCGGCATGATCTACCTGCTGGCCCTGCTGGGTGTCATCGGCTGCATGCTGCTGGTGGACCGGCGCTTCGAGCTGTTCCTGTGGCATCGCCCGCTCCCGGCGCTGCTGGTGCTGGCCGCCGGGGTGGCCTACTTCTTCGCCTGGGACCTGTGGGGGATCGCCGAAGGCGTGTTCCTGCACCGGCAGTCGCCCTACATGACCGGGGTGATGCTCGCCCCCCAGCTGCCCCTGGAGGAGGGGTTCTTCCTGCTCTTCCTCAGCCAGATCACGATGGTGCTGTTCACCGGGGCGCTGCGCCTGCTGCGCGGCCGGCGAGGTGACGCCCGTGCCGCGACGCCGGCCGATCCGACCGACGGGGGCAGCCGGTGACCTTCCTCGACCTCGTCCTCGTCTTCGTGGGCTTCGCCCTGGCCGTGCTCGTGGGCGCCGCCCTCGTCGGCCGCGTGCGGGGCGAGCACCTGCGGGCCGTGGCGGCCACCCTGGTGGCCCTGTGGGCCCTCACGGCGGTCTTCGACAACGTGATGATCGCCGCGGGGCTCTTCGACTACGGCCATGAGCTGCTGGTGGGTGCCTACGTGGGCCAGGCGCCCGTGGAGGACTTCGCCTACCCGCTCGGCTCCGCCCTGCTGCTGCCGGCGCTCTGGCTGCTGCTGACGAGCCGTGGTCGTGCCGGTCGGCGCGGCCGGCGGCCGGGACGCCGCCCCCACCCGGGCGATCGCTGACATGCTGCCGCTGATCCCCGCAGACCTGTTGCGCGCGCTCGGCCTGATCCTCGTCCCGGTCGCGGCGGTGCACGCCGGATGGCCGTCCGCGGCGGCGATGCTGCTCGTGTTCGGCTCCCAGTGGCTCACCCGCTGGCTCGCCCCGGGCGGAGTCCTGGACTGGGCCGCGCAGGCGGTCCTGCTGCTGGCCGGGTGGCTGAGCGTCATCGGCCTCTACCCGCGGGTGCCGTCGCTGGACCTGCTCGTGCACGCCGCCGCCTCCGCCGTGGTCGCCTGTCTGACGGCACTGGTGGTGGGGGCATGGCTCCGGCGTCGGGGGACCGAGGCCGGGCAGGCCGTGGCGCTGCTCGGCCCGGGCCTGGCCGGGCTGGGGATCGCGGCCGCCGCCGTGGCCCTGGGCGTGGTGTGGGAGCTGGCCGAATGGTGGGGGCACACGGCGGTGACCCCCGAGATCGGTGTGGGCTACACGGACACCATCGGCGACCTCGCCGCCGATCTCGTCGGCGCCGGGATCGGCGCCGCCCTCGCCGTGCGCCGGGGGCGCACCCGGTGACCCCGGCCCGCCCCACGGTCTCCGTGGTCGTCCCGGTGCTCGACGACGCCGAGCACCTGCGCGTGTGCCTCGCCCTGCTGGCCGCCCAGAGCCGGCCGGCGCTGGAGGTGGTGGTGGTGGACAACGGCTGCGTGGACGACTCGGCGGTGCTCGCCCGCGCCGCCGGCGCGCGGGTGGTGCACGAGCCGCGCCGCGGGGTCCCGGCCGCGGCGGCCGCCGGCCTGGACGCCGCGGTCGGGGAGCTGCTGGTGCGCTGCGACGCCGACACGCGGATGCCCGCGGACTGGCTCGAACGGATCGTGGCCCGGTTCGACGCCGACTCCGGGCTCGACGCCCTCACCGGGCCGGGGACCTTCCACGACCAGCCCGGCCTCCGGGGGCGGGTGCGGGCGGCGCTCTACACCGGCGCGTACCGCTGGGGGGCGGGCGCCGCGGTGGCGGCCACCCCCGTCTGGGGCTCCAACTGCGCCCTGCGCGCCGAGGCGTGGCAGGCTGTGCGGACCCGCGTCCACCGCGAGCGCGGGGACGTGCACGATGACCTGGACCTGTCCTTCCAGCTGGCCTTGGCCGGCCGCCGGATCCGGTTCGATCCGGACCTGCGGGTGGAGGTCGCCGGGCGCATCTTCCACTCCCTGCGCCAGCGGGTGCGGCAGGGCCGGATGGCGGTCACCACCCTGCAGGTCAACTGGGCCCGGCTGTCCCCCGGGCGGCGGTGGCTGCGCCGGGCGGCCCGGTCACGCCCCCGGCCCCACTGGGGGCGTGGCCCCGACGGTCAGTCCCGCGACTGAGCGCCGCCGGCGCCGCGGGCTCGCCTGTCCAACGGGTTGCGACGCAGGGGCAGCCGGTCCACCAGCGGCCGCAGCAGGCCGCGGGTGCGGGGACGCTCGCCGCCGTCGTGCCGGCGCCTGGCCTCGGCCAGGATGTTCGCGGCCATCTCCGGGAACACCACGGCGTGGAAGGGCAGGATGGCGGTCCAGTAGGCGCGTCCGAGCAGGCCGTCCGGCATGAAGACCGCCCGCTGGCGGTAGACGGAGCCTCCGCCCTCCCGCGGCTCGGTGCTCAGCTGCAGCCAGGCCCGCCCGCCGGCCTTCATCTCCGCCCGCAGGGTCAGCCGCCGCCCCGGCTCCACGTCCTCCACCCGCCACCAGTCCACGGCGTCGCCGCGTCGCAGGTGGTTCGGGTCCCGCCGGCCGCGGGTCAGGCCGGGCCCGCCGGCCAACTTGTCCATCAGCCCGCGGATCTTCCACAGCAGCGGGGTGGAATACCAACCGTTGGCGCCGCCCACCGACTCGATCACCGGCCACACCTCCTGCGCGGGCAGGTCGGACTCGCGCTCGCGCTCGTCCGTGTAGACCGTGGTGCCGGCCCACTCGGGATCCGAGGGCAGGGAGGCGGCCGGGTCCGCGGAGCTCTGGAGGTCCGCGTCGAAGGTGACGTCCAGGGGACCCTCCTTCTCCCGCTTCAGCGCCAGCCGCACGGCGTCCATGTAGGAGGTCAGCCCGCCCGGCGGGTCCGGGATGAGGTCGCGGACCGAGCGGTCCTCCACGACCGCCTCCTCGGCGAGGGATGCGGCCAGGGGCAGGGCCACCGCGACCGGGATGGGGGTCACCATGCCGATCCAGAAGCCCGCCAGGGTCTTCAAGGGCAACGGGGTGGGGATCACGATGCGTCGGGACAGGCCGGCGGCCTTGGCGTAGTCCACCAGCACGCTCGCGAACGACTGGGGGTGTCCGTTGCCGATCTGGGCCCTCAGCTGCACGGGCTCCGGGAGGGCGCAGGCCTGCAGGAGGTAGTACAGGACGTCGCGGATGGCCAGCGGCTCCACCCGGTTCCTCAGCCAGGACGGGCCGGGCATCACGGGCAGCCGCTCGGCGAGATGGCGGATCATCTCGAACGAGGTGGAGCCCGAGCCGATGATCACCCCGGCCTCGAACGTCAGCGCCGGGGTCGCCGCCCGCTCGAGACGCTCGGCCACGAGGGCGCGGGAGCGCATGTGGTCGGACAGCTCCGCGACGGGGACCGTGTCCGGGTGCAGGCCGGAGAGATAGACGAGCTGGGCCACGCCGGCCGTGTCCGCGGCGGTGCCCACGATGTCCGCGATCCGCTGCTCCTGGGCCACGAAGTCGCCGCCCCCGCCCATGGAGTGCACGAGGTAGAGCACGGTGTGCACGTCCTGCATGGCGGCTTCGACGAGGTCCGCCTCGGTGAGGTCGAGCTCCACCGCCTCGATGCTGTCCGACCACGGTCGGTCCGCGAGGTCGGAGGGGTTCCGGGCGCCGGCCCGGACGTCGAAGCCGGCGGCGAGCAGCTCGGGGATGAGGCGCCCGCCCACGTACCCGGTGGCACCGGTGACGAGGACGCGACGGCCCCGGCCGTCCGGCAGGGACAGGCCGAGGGGGGAGGTGTGGGACGCCGGCGTGGCACCGGCGGGGACGGGGGAGGGCTGTGTGGACGCCATGGGCGCACTCTAGGGTCCGGGGCGGGTCGGGCTGAAGGTCTCAGGTGTGCGGGCCCGGGAACGGGGTGGTCGGCACGCCGCCGGGCCGGTGTCGGTCGGAGCGGGCCCGGCACGGTCCGTGAAAGACTGCTCGCTATGGCCACTGCAGATTCCGGAGACGTCCTGCCGCACCTGCGCACCGAGGCCATCCGCGCCGTCGTCGGGCCCACCAGTGCGGACCGCGGCTTCGCCGTGGCCGCGTCGGGTGCCGTGGGGCGCCTGCGCTATGACGCCGCCACCGGCCGTCTGAGCGCCTCCGTCCAGGGCACCGCGCCCAGCCCCTACCGGGTGCAGGTGCAGCTGCAGGAGGCCTACGACGACGCCGCCGAGGACGGCGCCGGCGCCCTCATGGAGCCGGTGGGCGGGCGCTGCACGTGCCCGGTCGGGACGGACTGCAAGCACGTGGCCGCCGCGCTCTACCAGGTGGTCCGCCTCGACGCCGACCAGGCCCTCGACGACGCCCGCCGCAAGCTCGCCGAGATGGTCACCACGGCGGACGCGCTGCCCGCGCCCGCCGGCCGGGGCCACGACGGCGGCGGCCCGGCCGGCCTCGACGCCCCGGCCGCGGACGGGGCGGCACCCCCACCCCCTGCCGGCCTGGACTGGCGACGGGTCATGGAGCCGCTGGCCGGACTCCACGGCCCGCGCCGGGTGGGCACGCCGCCCGCGCTGGCGATCGGCGTGGAGCTCGTGGCCGAGTCCTCCCGCAACGCGTTCCAGCAGTGGGGCCCGGCGACCGCCGGGGAGGAGCAGGTGCGCGAGGGCCGCCCGCTGTACGTGACCGTGCGCCCGCTCAAGCGCGGGGCCAAGGGGACGTGGATCAAGGGCGGGCTGACGTGGAAGGCGTTCCAGTTCCCGCGCGCCGAGTTCGCCCCCGCCCAGGAGCGGGCGATGCGCCTGATCTGGCGTCAGGTCCAGGCCGAGGACTCCTACCCGGGCGACGCCTGGTTCGGTCTGCACGTCTTCGACTCCCCGCGGATCTGGCAGCTGCTCGCGGAGGCCCGCGAGGTCGGGGTGGAGCTCGTGCCGCTGGGGCTGCTGACGGACGTGGTGCTGGAGGCGCCCGTCGCCGTCGGGCTGGACGTCACCGCCGCCCCCGACGGCGGTCTGGACGTGGCCCCGTCCCTGGACCCGGCCCCGCCCGGCCCCGGGCTGAGCGGTGTGCACGCCGTGGGCGGCATCGGCTTCTACCGCGTGGAGCTCACGGACGAGGAGGCCGTGCTCCACCTGATCCCCGCCGCACGCCCCGTCCCCGAGGCCGTGCAGCAGCTCGTGCTCGCCGGCGGGCCCGTGCGCGTGCCCGCCGCGGACCGCGAGGAGTTCCTCGGCCGGATCTACCCGCGGCTGCGTGGCGCCCTGCCCGTGACCAGCGGCGACGCCTCCGTGGAGCTGCCCGAGTTCGAGCCGCCCGTGCTGCGGCTGCGCGCCGACTTCCGACCCGGCCACGAGCTCGTGCTGCGCTGGTCCTGGCTCTACTTCGACCCGCCCCGCGAACTCGGTCTCGACGCCGGCGGCGACCCCCTGCGGGACACCCGGCACGAGGACGCGGTGCTGCGCGCCGTGGCCGAGCTCTGGCCGCGCGCCGGCCGTGCGGAGGAGCAGGTCCTCGAGGGCGTGGGCGCCGCCCGGTTCTCCGAGCAGGTGCTGCCGCTGCTGCAGCGCGCGGACCACGTGCGCGTGGACGTCACCGGCGACCGCCCCGACTACCGCGAGCTGAAGGCCGCCCCGCGCATCGAGGTCGGCACGAAGGCCACGCAGAACGACTGGTTCGACCTCGGCGTGCAGGTCTCCGTGGACGGGCACGTGCTGCCGTTCGTGGAGCTGTTCACCGCGCTCGTGCAGGGCAGGACCACGCTGATCCTCGCGGACGGCTCCTACCTGGGCCTCGACCACCCCGCCTTCGACCGGCTGCGCGCCCTGCTCTCCGAGGCCGCCACCCTGCAGGAGTGGACCCCGGAGCACACCCCCGTCTCACGGCACCAGGTCGGCTTCTGGGAGGACCTCAAGGAGCTCGCGGACGAGGTGGACGAGGACCCGGAGTGGACCGCCGCCGTCGGGCGTCTGGCCGCCGTCGAGCGCCTCCCCGAGGCCCCGCGCCCCGCCGGCCTGAAGGCCGACCTGCGCCCCTACCAGGAGGAGGGTCTGCGCTGGCTCGCGTTCCTGTGGGAGCAGGACCTCGGCGGGATCCTGGCCGACGACATGGGCCTGGGCAAGACCGTCCAGACCCTCGCGCTCTTCGCCCACGCGCGCCAGGCCCGGCCCGAGCGGCCGCCGTTCCTCGTGGTCGCGCCGAGCTCCGTGGTGTCCGTGTGGGCGGCCGAGGCCGAGAAGTTCACCCCGGACCTCGACGTGCGCGTCCTGGACACCACCACCCGCAAGCGCGGCACCGCCGTGGCGGACGAGGTGGCGGGGGCGGACGTGGTGGTCACCAGCTACACGCTCCTGAGGATCGACGCCGGCCAGTACGGCGGACTCGACTGGGGCGGGGTGGTCTTCGACGAGGCACAGTTCCTGAAGAACCGCGCCGCGAAGGTGCACACGGTGGCCCGCGACCTGCGCGCCCCCTTCCGGCTGGCCATCACCGGCACGCCGATGGAGAACTCCCTCAGCGACCTGTGGGCGCTGCTGGGCGTCGTCGTGCCGGGCCTGTTCCCGAGCCACCGCCGGTTCCGCGAGACCTACGTGACCCCCATCGAGACCGGGGGGGACCCCGAGCGGATGGCGGCCCTGCGCCGCCGCGTGCGCCCGTTCATGCTGCGCCGCTCCAAGGAGCTCGTGGCGAAGGACCTGCCGTCCAAGCAGGAGCAGATCCTCCAGGTGGAGCTCGAGCCGGCCCACCGCAAGCTCTACGACCGCGTGCTCCAGCGCGAGCGCCGCAAGGTGTTGGGCCTGCTCGGGGACATGGACGGCAACCGGTTCACCATCTTCACGTCGCTCACGCTGCTGCGGATGCTCGCGCTGGCGCCGCAGATCGTCGACGACCAGTACGCCTCCGTGCCCAGCTCGAAGCTCGAGCGGTTCCTCGACGACCTCACCGAGGTGATCGGCGAGGGGCACCGCGTGATCGTGTTCAGCCAGTTCACGAGCTTCCTGCGGGTGATCGCCGAGGAGCTGGACCACCTGGAGATCGAGCACGCGTACCTCGACGGCTCCACGCGCGGGCGCGCCGACGTGATCCGCGGCTTCCGCGAGGGCGAGGCGCCGGTGTTCCTGATCTCCCTGAAGGCGGGCGGCTTCGGCCTGACCCTGACCGAGGCGGACTACGTGTTCCTCATGGATCCGTGGTGGAACCCCGCTGCGGAGGCGCAGGCCGTGGACCGGGCGCACCGGATCGGGCAGGAGCGGACCGTGATGGTCTACCGGCTCGTGTCCGAGGGGACGATCGAGGAGAAGGTGCTCGAGCTGCAGCGGCGCAAGGCCGAGCTGTTCGGTGCGCTCATGGACGAGTCCGACGACTCCGGCGCCGGTGCCTTCACCGACTCCCTCACCGCCGAGGACATCCGGGAGATGCTCGGCGCCGAGGAGTGAGGGCCGCGCGAGGCGGGCCGGACGTTTTCGTTCACGAAACGGCGGCGTGTCGCGACGTTTTCGTTCGGGAAACGGCGGCCCGCCCGCCCGTTTCGTCAACGAAAGTCGTCCCCGGGGCGCCGTTTCCCGAACGAAAGCGGGGGGTAGCCTCGGGCCATGCGTCGCCCGTCCCGTTCCAGCACCGCCGACCCCGCCAGCACCGCCGCCCCTGCCCCCACCGCCACCCCCGCCTTCGCGCCGTCCGCCCGGTCTCAGGTGCCACCGTTCACGGTGATGAGCATCCTCGGCCGGGTCGCCGAACTCCGTGCCGCCGGCCACGACGTCGTCAGCCTGTGCGCGGGGGAGCCGGGCGGGGGCGCCCCGCCCGCCGTCGACGCCGCGGCCGCCGCCGTCCACGCCTCCGGCCGTGCCCTCACCTACACCCCGGCGCTGGGCCTGCCGGAGCTGCGGGCCGCCGTCGCCGGCCACTACCGCCGCTGGTACGGGCTCGACGTGCGCCCCGAGCAGGTCGCGATCACCACGGGCTCCTCGGGGGCGTTCATGCTCGGCTTCCTCGCGGCGTTCTCCCCGGGGGACCGCGTGCTCCTGCCCCGCCCCGGCTACCCGGCGTACCGCAACATCCTCACGGCGCTCGGGGTGGAGGTGGTGGACGTGGACGTCGACGCCGGCACCCGCTACCAGCCCACGGTCGCCCACCTGGAGACGGCGCTCGCGGAGGGCCCGGTCGCGGGGCTCGTGCTCGCCTCCCCGGCCAATCCCACGGGCACGATGGTCAGCGCCGACGAGCTCGCCGAGCTCGCCCGCTGGTGCGAGGAACGCGGTGTGCGGCTCGTCTCGGACGAGATCTACCACGGCATCGTGCACACGGACGGGCAGGGGCCCGGCGCCTGCGCATGGCGCACCTCCCGCACCGCGCTCGTGGTCAGCTCGTTCTCCAAGTACTGGGGCATGCCCGGCTGGCGGCTGGGCTGGATGCTCCTGCCGGAGGACCTCGCCACCACGGTCGACGGCCTCGCCGGCTCGGTCGCCCTCTGCCCGCCCGCCGCGGCCCAGGAGGCGGCCGTCCACGCGTTCAGCGAGGAGTCCTACGCGTTCTGTGCCGAGCAGGCCGGCGGCTTCACGGCGACGCGCGGCGTCGTGCTGGCCGCCCTGCCCCGGCTCGGCTGGGCCGACGCCGCCCCCGCCGACGGCGCCTTCTACCTGTGGGCCCGCCTCGCCCCGGGCATGCTGGCGGAGTTCGGCAGCGCCGTCGGCTACTGCGCCGCCCTTCTGGAGGAGGCCGGTGTCGCGCTGACCCCCGGCGACGACTTCGACGCCGTCCACGGGCCCGAGTTCGTCCGCCTCTCCTTCGCCGCCGGCCCGGACGCCGTCCACGAGGCGCTCGAGCGGATCGCCGCCTGGCATGCGGCGCGCGGCCTGGCCTGAGGGGCTCCGCCGCGCGCCGCACCGGCCGGTGGCTCAGCCGCCCAGCCGGTAGTGGCGCCCGAGCGGCGTGCCGTTGACGGCCCGGTCGCCGAGCAGTCGGGCGCGGTAGATCAGCGGGTTGTGGCTGGCGAGCACCCGCGCGTTGCGCCAGTGCCGGTCCAGCCCGCGCGTGCGCAGCGTCGCGGAGGCCCCGCCCACTTCGAACAGGCGGGTCGCCGCGCGCTCGAGGGCGTCACGTGCCGGTTCCCGCGACGGGGGCGCGCCGTCGGCGCCGCCGGTATGACGGGCAGACGCCCCCCGCCGTATTGCGAACCATCCGCAACAGTCTTTATTGTGAATCAGTCGCATCTTTCCGCCCTCGTGAAAGGCTCCTCGTGTCCCACTCCGCCCCGCAGCGCCGTTCCGCGCGCACCGCCGCCCTCTCCGCCACCCTCGCCGCCGCGGCCATCGCCCTGACGGCGTGCGGCGCGGACGCCGCCCCGTCCGGGCCGACGTCGGCCCCCGCCCCCGCCGCGGACGGCGCCGAGTCGCCGTCGGGTGAGGCGAGGGCGGCCTCCTCCGTCTCCGAGGGGGACCGCGTCGACCCGACCCGGACCACCGAGGTCTCCGCGGTGACCCCGCGCATCCTGCTCTCCCACGAGGGCGGGCTCACGCTGCTCGACGCCGAGTCCGGGGAGGTGGTGAGGGAGCAGGACGTCCCGGGCTTCACGCGGCTGAGCAACGCCGGCAACGGCAAGGACGTCCTGGTGACCACCGGGAACGGCTGGGAGGTGTTCTCCACCGGCATCCAGGCCAAGGCCCACGGCGATCACGTCCACCACTACGAGTCCGCGCCCGGCATGACCGGCGTGACGTTCCCGGGTGAGCACCCCGGCCACGTCGTCACCCACAACGGCAGGACCACCCTCTTCGGGGACGGCACGGGCGCGATCCGGACCTTCGACTCGGCCCACCTGGACAAGGCGACCCCGGACCTCATGCCCGTCATGACGGAGGCCGAGACCGAGGACCCGCACCACGGCGTGGCGCTCGAGCTCTCCGACGGCACCCTCTTCACCACGCAGGGCACCGAGGACTCCCGCAACACGCTCCAGGTGATCGACCCGAAGACCAGCGAGGTCACGGCCGAGACCGACGACTGCCCCGGCAGCCACGGCGAGGCCGCGGCCCAGCCGACGGAGGCGGGCGACGTCGTCGTGATGGGATGCGAGAACGGGCCCGTCGTGTACCGGGACGGCGAGTTCCACAAGGTGGACGTCGAGACCGAGTATCAGCGCTCCGGGAACCTGTTCGGGCTGCATGACTCGCCCATCGTCCTGGGTGATCACAAGGTCGAGGAGGAGCCGGAGGAGGCCGTCGAGCGGCCCACGGCGATCGCCCTCATCGACACCCGCACCGATGAGCTCACCACCGTGGACCTCGGCTCCTCCTACTGGTTCCGCTCGCTCGGCCGCGCCGAGGACGGTTCCGCGGTCGTGCTGACCTACGACGGCGAGGTCACCGTGATCGACGAGGAGACCGGTGAGGTCACCGCCGAGTACCCGGTGATCGAGCCGTGGAAGGAGAAGGACGAGTGGCAGGAGCCCGGCCCGATCCTCAAGGTGGCCGGGAACACCGCCTACGTCACCGACGCGGAGGCCCAGAAGCTCGTGGCCGTCGACCTGGAGACCGGTGAGACCGTCCTGGAGAAGGACCTGGAGTTCGCCCCGGTCGAGATGGCCGTGGTCACCGGCGAGCCCGAGTCCGTGAAGCCCGAGGAGGGCGCTGATGCCGAGTCCGGCCACGACGAGCACGCCGACCACGATCACGGCCACGAGTCCGACGAGCACACCGACCACGATCACTGATCAGGTCGGGCCAGGGGAGCGGGGGTCAGCGCCGCGCGGCCGTGGCCCCCGCCGGCACCGGGTCCGACGCATCGGCGGGGTGTCCGAGGCGCGGGGCGGACGGCTGGAGCGCGAACACGAGCAGCGTGAGCGGGCCGACGAACGGCACCAGCCCGAGGAACAGCCACGCGCGGCTGAAGCCGGCGTCGTGGAGGCGCCGGGCGAGCAGGGCGAGCGAGGGGAGTGCGTGCGTGATCCCCACGAGGAGGACGGCCGCGTCGCGGAGGGACAGGTCCGGGGAGCCGAGGAGGAACACGTCCAGGACGGTGGACACGAAGTGAACGACGGCCTGCAGGAGCCACACGTAGAGCGCCGCGAGCCAGAAGTCGGCGCGGGACGCGCGCCCGCTGAACTGCGCGTAGCCGGCGTAGTAGCGGCGGATGGCCTGAAGCATGGTCATGGTCCGGCCCTCAGTCCTGCCGAGGGGACGCCAGCAGACCCTGTGCCGCGACGATCACGAGCATCGCAGCTCCCGCTTCGGCCGCCCCCGCGGGCCCGGCCACGGGATCGCCGAGAACCGCGACTACGGCACCGGCGAGCCCCAGCACGGCCATCGCCCCGCCGATCCACCAGAACACCGGGGCCTGGAATGCCCGGGCGAACGGGAGGAAGTGGCCGCCCACCACGGCGGCCACCAGGGCGATCTGCGCCGTCGGTGCGTCGAGCGCGAGTGCCACCAGGCGTGTCACGGGGAGGAGCGCCAGCATCGTGACGACGGCGATCCCGTAGACGCGCCGCGGGCGGGCGCCTGCACGGCGGGCAGCACCCGCCGGCGCAGCAGCACGACCACCAACGTGAAGCCGATCAGCGCGATCGCGCTGCCGCGCAGCGTGCCCTGGTGCTCGGCCGGCAGCCCCGCGATCCCGCCGAACAGGAAGGCGCCGCCGCCGACCACCCCGATCAGCCCGCCCCACACCACCGGGTGCCGGAGGTGGCCGATCCCGCGGACGGGCGGGTCGTCGTCGAAGTGGGCCGGCCGCATGGGGCGGGCCGTGGTCGTGTCCGTCATGGTTCCCCCTCGCATCACGTGTGACATGCGTCATCCTGCCATGACGGGTGGACGGGTCAGGCCCCCTGTGGACAGGCCCCGATGATCATCAGCGGGTGCTCCGCCGCGTCGAATGGGCGGCCGTGCCAGCCGCTCCAGACGCGGTCCACCGCCAGGTCCACCGACGCCGGCTCGATCAGCTCCGCCGTGCCCCGCCGCCACTCGACGCGGTCCCCGCCGGGGCGATCCCCGCGACGACGCGGGCGTCATCGTAGGCGCGGCGGTTCGTCTCGGCCGGGTCCAGATGCATGGACGGCACCGTATCTTGAAGATGACCGCATGCACCGCCAGCTGGACCACGAGGAGTTCGACCAGCGGCTCGAGGGCTGAGCCGCCGCGGTCTGCCGCGCTCACCCCACGAAGACGCAGAAGCGCCTGGCCGGCTGGGCGCAGGGCGTGTCTCCTCAGTGGGCACGCACCCATGGCGGCAGTTCAGTGCGTCATGCCTCTTGGCCGTGGCTGCTGTAGACCACGATCGGCGCTCTACTGGGATCGCGCGTCCTCTTCCACACGGTCATGCCAATTCGTTCGGCCACGCGACGGGAAGCCATGTTGTCGGGGTTGATGATCGCGGTGACCATCGTTGCGTCGAGGGTCTCGAACCCGTGTCGCAGGCAGGCAGAGGCCCCCTCGGTTGCCAGTCCCTGTCCCTGGCGTTCAGGCAGGACGTGGTAGCCGACCTCGAGGACCTCCTGGCCGTCGACGTTCTGCCAGGTCAGGCCGCAGTCACCGATGAAGTCGCCGGTGGTCCGGTGTTCGATGACCCACAGGCCGAACCCATGCTTGGCGTAGTTGTCCTTCGACCAGTTGATCCACCGCTGCACCTCGTTGCGCGACTTGGCCCGCGGGTAGTAGCGCATGACCTCCGCGTCTCCGCGGAGCCTGCACATGTCGTCGAGGTCAGCGTCGGTCATGCACCGGAACGTGAGTCGATCGGTGGGTTGCGGGATCACCCGACGACCTTACCGACGGCACTGAACCGGCTTCTTTGTCTTCGACATGTGCGTGAAACCACCCCCGCGGTCTGCCGCGCTCACCCCACGAAGACGCAGAAGGGGTGGCCGGCCGGGTCCGCGAACACGTACAGGGGCTCGTCCTCGTCGTCGGAGCGGTCCTGGACGAGGCGCCCGCCCAGGCGCAGGGCGTGGTCGTGGGCCGCGTCGAGGGAATCGCGGTCCGGCACGGTGAAATCCAGGTGCAGCTGCATCGGCACCTCGGGTGACGGCCACGTGCTGGGCTTCAGTTCGTCGGTGCGCTGGAATGTCAGGACGCGGCGGCCGTCGTCGTCCAGCAGCACGAGCCAGTCCGCGCTGTCCGGCTCGCGACCGTCCGCGAGCTCGTCGCCCGCGCGGTAGTGGAGGCCGAGGAGCTCGCGGTAGAACTCCGCGACGGAACGGATGTCGACGGCGTCGATCACCGGCTGCTGGAGCACGGGGCGAGTGACCATGGCCACACACTAAGCGACCTCGGTGTCCGCGTCAGCGTCTCGGCCTCAGTCGACGTCGTCGCGCCCCGCATCCACCCACCGCGCGGCCGGCACGACGGCGGCCAGCGAGACCACCGCCAGGACCTGCCACCCCGCGAGCGCCCAGCCGACCCCGAGCGCACCGCCTCGATCAGTGGCTGATCCCTCGCCGCCCATCCGGTGGCGGGGGATCAGCCGTGCGGTGGGCACGAGGCCACGGATGGGACCGAGACTTGCGGCGCTCCCGCTTGCGGTGGCCGTACCGGTGGCTGAGAGGCGAATGCGAAAAGCGTGACCGGCCCGATCTTCGGATCAGACACAGGAAGATCCAGGCGCGGTTGAAGTCAGCGTCGTGGAGCCGGCGTCGTAGCGCCGGATTGCGTCGCTGAAATGCAGGGCCTTGCCCTCAGCCCTGCCGCGACGGGCGGATGCGGCAGGCGCCCCTGTGAATGACCACCGATGTCGGTCAGAGTGCGATGGTCACGGACTTCACCTGGATGTACAGCTCCAAGCTCTCCGCGCCCAGCTCCCGGCCCCAGCCGGACTGCCGAAAGCCACCGAACGGCAGCTGCGAGTCCAGGGCATGGAAGGTATTGACCCACACCGTGCCGGCCTTGAGCCGTGCGGCCACGCGGTGGGCACGGGAGACGTCCCGGGTCCACAGGGCGGCGGCGAGGCCGTATACCGAATCGTTCGCGGCGCGGATCACTTCGTCCTCGTCGGTGAACTTCACGGAGACGGCCACCGGGCCGAAGATCTCCTCGCGGACAATGGACATCTCCGGGGTGGTCTCCGTGAAGAGGGTGGGCTCCACGTAGAAGCCGGCGTCGCCGTGCCGCTGCCCGCCCGTCAGAGCGACGGCACCGTCCCGCTTGCCCTCCTCAACGAAGCCCATCACCCGGTCCAGCTGCTCCTGGGAGACCAGCGGGGTGATGGCGGCGTCCTCGGTGCCCGGACCGATGCTCATCTGGCGCATCTTCGCGGCGAGGGCCTCGTTGAACCGGTCGTAGACGTCGGCGTGCACGAACACGCGCGTGCCGGACTCGCAGGCCTGACCCGAGTTCAGGGTGAATCCCATGAGCGCCCCGTCCACGGCGGCGTCGATGTTGGCATCCGCGAACACGATGTTGGGGGACTTGCCTCCCAGCTCGAGCGACACCTTCTTCAAGTTTTCGGCCGCCGCCCCCACGATCTTCTTGCCCACCTCGGTGGAGCCGGTGAACGCGACCTTGTCCACGTCAGGGTGGGCGGTGAGCGCAGCACCGGCGTCGCCGTGGCCGGTGACGATGTTGACGACGCCAGCCGGCACGCCTGCCTCCGTCAACAGTTCGCCCAGCATCAGTGCTGTCAGCGGCGTCTGCTCCGCGGGCTTGAGGACCACGGTGTTGCCCGTGGCCAGTGCGGGGGCGATCTTCCAGGCCGCCATCAACAGCGGGAAGTTCCATGGGATGATCTGACCGCACACGCCCACGGGCTCGCGCCGTGTGTAGGAGTGAAACTCGGCCTCGGGCGGGGCCAGCAGCATGGATGGAGCATTGACGGCCCCCTGCAGCTTCGAGGGCCAGCCCGCGTAGTAACGGAAGCAGTCCGCAGCGGCGCGGACGTCAAAGGCGCTGGCGATGCCCACGCCTTTGCCCTGGTCGAGGGACTCCAGGAGCGCGAAGTCCTCGAGGCGTTCGGTGATCAGGTTGGAGATCCGCCACAGCAGGTCCTCGCGTACATTCGGCCGCATCCGCACCCATGAGCCCTCGTCGAAGGCGGCACGGGCCGCGGCGACGGCGGCGTCGATGTCGGCCTGCTCGGCGTGCGCCACCGTGGCGAGCACCTCGCCGGTGGCAGGATCCCGGGTCTCGAAGGTCTTCCCGGACGCCGCGTCGACCCATTCACCGCCGATCAGGAGGCGATGGGGGCGGTCCAGGAAGGCGCGTACTCGCGCGGTCATAGGGGAGTTCGATGTCTCAGTCATGGTGCGTCCTAGGAGTCGTGAGATGGGGAGTGGGGCATCAGAACGAGGTGATGACGGAACGGATCACCTCGCCGTTGAGGAGCCGCTCGTACCCGGTATTGATCTCATCGAGGGAGATCTCCTGGGAGACCATGTGGTCCAGATCCATACGTCCCTGGACGTACAGGTCGGCGTACAGCGGGATGTCGCGCTGGATGTTGGAGGAGCCCATGGCCACCGCCTGCAGGCGTCGCTGTGCGAACAGCGAATCGAGCGAGGCGCCGAACTGGGCCGTGGTCCCGGGCGGGGCAATGCCGATCAGGTACGCGGTTCCGCCAGGTCCGAGAACGTCCTGGGCGAGTTGCTGGGTCACTGGCAACCCGATGGCCTCGAACGCGTGGTCCACTCCGGTGCCCGTGATCCCGAGGACCGCCTCGACGGCGTCCCCGGAGCCCGAGTTGACCACGTCGGTGGCGCCGAACCGGCGGGCCGCCTCAAGCTTGGAGTCGTCCAGGTCGATCGCGATCACGCGCTTGGCGCCGCATAGACGGGCACCGCTCACGGCATTGAGGCCGATGCCACCGACGCCCACGACGGCCACCGTGTCACCGGGCCGTACGTGGGCCGTGTTGATGGCCGCGCCAGCACCGGTGACGACCGAGCAACCGATGAGCGCGGCCTGCGGGAAGGGGATGTCCTCGTTGACAACGGCTAGCTGGTTCTCATGGACGAGTACCTGCTCGGCGAATCCGCCCACGTTGACGGACTGGGCGACGGGCGTGCCGTCCTGAAGTGTGAGGCGTGGCTTCTCCTCCGGCCCCCGCACCACAGCCTCCTGATTCAGGCACAGGGTGGTCTGGCCCGCGAGACACCGCGCGCAGGCCCCGCAGTAGGCGATCAGACAGGCGACGACGCGGTCGCCCGGCTTCAGGCTTGTCACGCTGGGGCCGACCGCGGCGACGACACCGGAGATCTCATGCCCTCCGGCGGCGGGCAGGGGCAGGCCGAAGTCGTGGTCGATGAGGTGCAGGTCCGAGTGGCACAGGCCGGAGGCCTTCACGTCCACCAAGACCTCCCGCCCCACCGGGTCGTCGATCACCACATCATGGATCTCGAACTTGCCCCCGACCTTCATTGCGAGCGCTGCGCGCATAATCGTTCTCCATTCACTAGGGTCGATTCCTGTCGCCTGAATATGACCTAGATCACATGTGGCAGAGTCAGGCTATGACCGGTGCCGTAGGGGCGGGGTGTGCAGTTCTGCGACACCCGCGGCGGCGGTGGCCCATCCTGACGGCGGGGGTCCTGGTGATGTGCGGACGGGCGGCCTAGGTGTAGGAGGGCATGACGTTGTTGACTCGGGTCGGTGCCAGTGAGGCCGGAGGAGCGTCTCCGCAGGAGGT